>JAGCKB010000147.1 GCA_017647725.1 Bacteroidaceae bacterium | reverse complement strand
GTAAAAAGGTATCGGGGTGGATGAGACACAAGAGCCCTTCGCACAATTGTGGAGCGACCGTCCCTCCATCCCCACAGGAACGGCACTGATAATGCCAATGGAGGTGGCAGGCGAGTCGGCAAAGGATAAACTCGCACGCCTGCGCAATAAGCTATCCGAAAAGCGTGCCGATGGAATGTTGGTGACAATGCTCGACGAGGTTGCGTGGCTCACCAATCTGCGCGGATGCGATGTAGAATACAATCCAGTTGTTGTATCTTATATGTTGGTAACTAACGACAGCGCCACACTTTTTGTAGGTAGCGAGAAGATAGACACCGACGTTGCCGATTATCTTGCAACCGAGGGAATATTAATTGCGCCATATGAGAATGTTTGGGCTGCGCTCGCGGCTTACGATAAAGCAACAATACTTGTGCAACCCACACGATGCAATGCCGCAGTGACTCGAAACCTGAAAAGCGGCGTTGAACTGCTATTTGAGGATTCGCCCATTGCAGCAATGAAAGCAGTAAAAAACAGCACCGAGATCGATGGCTTCAAAAAAGCGATGCTCGCCGAGGGTATTGCAATGGTTAAACTGCTGCATTGGCTGAAGCCGGCGGTAGAGAAGGGCGGTTTGTGCGAGCTCGACGTAGACCGTAAACTAACCGAACTGCGCAGCGAGGATGATACATTCCGCGGATTGAGCTTTGCCACAATATCGGCATACGGGAAAAATGGAGCCATCGTACACTATGAACCAACCGAAGAGAGCAATGCACCCCTGCATCCCGAGGGATTCCTTTTGCTCGACTGCGGCGGACAATACACAGGAGGAACAACCGATATTACGCGCACAATAGCTCTTGGCAACCTCACACCCGAGCAGTGCGAGGACTATACACGTGTCTTGCGCGGACACATATCATTGGCTATGGCGAAATTCCCCAAAGGAACCTGCGGAACACAGCTCGATGTGCTCGCGCGTCAGTGGTTGTGGCAGGCCGGCGAGAACTATCTGCACGGAACAGGTCACGGAGTAGGTCATTTCCTCAACGTACACGAAGGCCCTCACCAGATACGTATGAATCATATGCCGGCACCGCTTCTTCCGGGAACAACCGTCACCAACGAACCGGGACTATACAAGGCAGGCCGTCACGGAATACGCATAGAGAATACAATGCTTGTGGTGCCTCACTGCACAACCGAGTTTGGCGAGTATTGCGCACTGCAACCACTTACTATATGTCCCATAGATAAGACTCCTATCGTACCCGAGATTTTAGGTATTGAGGCTATTGAGTATCTCAACAGTTATCACGCTTGGGTGTTCGAGTTGTTGTCACCTTATTTCGAGGGCGAGATGTTCGAATTCTTGAAGATGCAATGCGCACCGCTATAAAAACCTTTCTGCTTCTGTTGCTGCCCCTTCTTTTCTCGTGCAGCAACAATGAGGTAACCTGTAGATACGAACTTATTGCCCACTCTGGTGGAGCGATAGACGGAAATATCTACACCAACAGTCGTGAGGCAATGGAGCAGGCAGCAGATAAAGGCTACCGCTTCATTGAACTCGACCTTGCAATGACTGCCGATAGTGTGCTCGTCGCAGCCTACAGTTGGGAACAATTCAACGAGATTAGCGGTTATGCGTGTAAGAGAGACACCGCGCCAACCTTACAGGAATTTCTGTCGCGACGCATATATGGCCGTTACACCCCCATTACAGCCGACGACATCTGCGCTTTTTTTCTCGCAAACAAGAACCTTACCCTCGTAACCGATAAGATATCGGATGCCGATGTTTTAGAACGCTATTTTGCACCAATAAAATCACGTATGATGGTCGAAGCCTTTACACACAGCGATTATATAACATTGCAGGGTAGGGGCTTTGGCAAAGTTCTCTATTCCTGCCTTGCAACAGATATAGATGAAACGCTCTTAAAGCATCTGCTTCTGCACCGTCTCTTTGGCGATAAGATAGAGACACTGGCACTGCACACAAGCGCAGTCGATTATCCCGCATTTAAGATTATAGATGCCCTTTGCGACTACCGCGTCGCGCTGTTTACGATTAACGATACAACCGAAATTCCCGAAGCACTTAAGAAACGTATCGATTATATTTACACCGATAGTTTGGGGTTACAATGATGGACTTGTGTGGGCTTTGCTCATTACCTCTATGGCATATTCTATCTTTTTTGTTGAAAATTCGTATGCATAAAAAATCGGCACATTGTTGTAATGCTCATTTACTGTGAACATTATATTGTATGCAGCAACAAGCTCAAACGAGTCGGTGGCCGATGTCATCGCTTTTAGTTTCATTGCCATATCATAAAACATTTAAATGAGTTATGGGAGTGTCTCACTACAGTTGTTGATCATACATTGGAACATATAAACAATGCGCAGGATGCAGCCGAGGATGCCAACCGCCCTAAGCGTGTGGGGTTCTGTGTCTCTGAACAGAACGAGAATGTAAATGGCAACGATGTTGCTGTGGTAGCGAAGAAATAAATATTATTTCTATGAATATCGACGCACTTAGGAAACGTATTCTTTGCTAATAACATATATGTGTATTAAAAAATATTGCATCCATTAAATTGGATGCAATATTTTTTATTTTACAGCTTAACGTTAAAAAGCAAGACCTAATCTGAAACCGATATTGTTCAGTATGCTCTGCTTATAGCTCATAAGGTCGCATTTGTTGGTGGCGAAGCTATAATAGATTGCCATATGAAAACCTACGCCATTGGCCCAGGGGTAGTAGTTGAAGCCAATCTCGGGCGACATAAAGAATCCCCAACGATTTTCATCGGTTAGAAAGATGTAGTAGTAGTTACTGAACTGCGAGTAGCACATTCCCAGTTTCATTCCTACATAGGGTTGGAAATCGGCCTCTTGGAAACGGTAGCGGGCAAGCAATCCGAATGGCAGGGTGAACATCTGATGCTGCTGGTCGCTGTTCATCGACAGGGTCTCGTTGATGGCGATGGTTCGGCGCGAGAAATACTCGTTGTTGGTGTGAAAACTCAAGAAACCACCGACTGCAATCTCGGGAGTGACATAATATCCACCTTCGAAATTCATACCCCAACCGCTGGCTGTGCTCGAAAAATCATTTCCCAATGGGATGTTGAACTGCCAGTCGATATTATAATAGGTATCCAAAGATATCTGAGCCTTGCTTGTTGAAGGCATTGCTGCTGCGGCAGCAAATAGTACCGCGCATATAATATTCCTTAGTCGTTTCATACTCTTATGCTGTTTATTTGTTGGTAGATGTTGTGAGGTAGGGCGACTGCGCGAATGCCTGGTTTATGGCGCTTAGTGTGCGCGACATACTAAGGGTGTTGCCGTTGAGCAAGCCGCAGATGTAGGAGTTCCATACGACGGTGAGTTTGTCTTTCTCCACTGTCGAGGGGATGGTGTTAACAAGCTCGCCAATGATGGAGCCGGTGCTGTAGCTGTAGAAGAACGAGTAGGGGTAGTACCAGCCCCATCCGCCCCAATTCCAATAGCCGGGATAGCTGTTCCACCAGGGACCAGGACCGTAGTTATTGAAATAATAGGTGTTGTTGATGTAGCTTAGCTGTAGTACCATATCGGCCTCTTGGGAGTTTGCAACAGGGATGTAACCACGCTCTTCGAGATTGCTCACATAGGCATCGATGATGCTTCTCGAATTGTTGTTGTTCCAATAGGTGGGCTTCGATTCGTTGCCAATGATTAGGATACTGTCAATCACGTGGAATGTCTCCATTGTGTCGAACTGTGTACCCTTGTCGTAATTGGTATACACCAGATAGTCGTTGTCGAGCTTGTCGGTATCGGGGTCTTTCTCACAAGAGACCATTCCCAACAGACAGGCTGCAAAAAGGGTAAGGATTGCACTCTTTTTCATAAGACTTTTGTTAATTGGTTAATACAAATGGTTATTTTGCTACATTGTTTTTCTTTACAGGACGATGTACGAGCTTGTGCCCGGGGTTTGCCGATGCAGGTTGCATATTGCTATTGAGACGGGTGAGCGAGCTGTCGCTGTTCACCATAAGATTTATCTTGGGATTATCGTTGTACGATACAAGCTCATATATTATGGCTGTGCTGTCGTTGGGAATACCAATGAGCACCATTGTCTCTCCGCTGTCGCTGTTGTTAATGGTGTTATTGCTTTCATCGATGTACGAGGTGTTGAGGGTGTATGTACCGTCGTCGTTCAGGCTCAGTGTCTGCACTGTTAATACTGTATTGCCCACTGCGCCGTTGTCAAGCGGCATAAGCCCCTCGAATACAAATGTCTGTTTGTCGGCGATAGTCGAGTCGTTGAGCATATACAGACTATCGGTCTCACTCTCTATGACAAGAGGTTGTTGCTGCGTGCCTCCGCACGAGTTACAAGCTGAAAAGGTCAGCACTGCAGCTATTGCTGCCAATGATACAATTTTTTTCATTTCTCTTTATTTTATGGTTATTTGGCAAAATAACAGATAAAGAGTGCGTCGGGTTTTTAAAAGTTGCTTAAAAACTGTTTAATAAATGAAAAAAGTGGATGCACTGAGAAATTTCGGTGCATCCACATATTGTATTTTTTTGTTGCTATTCTGTCGGTGGCAATGTGCCGTTTAGTATAAGGTGTAGTGTGCAGTAGAGCAGTGACTCATTCACATCGCCAAGCTTATGAATAACGGGTAATGATAGTTCACTTATCTCGTAGTCTACCGTCTGACCATAGGCCGATAGGGGAGCGTCGTCAGCGGTGTAGATATATGCTACAGCAGGGTTTATTGCAAAGTCGAATGGCGATTCTATGCTCTGGGTGCACAGGTTCTCACCTGCCGAGGTTGTTCCAATGAGTATAACCCTGTCGCTGCCCAATGTCAGTCGGAGTGCAGCCGTAAATGCCTCGGCAGTGCCACGCGTAGCCGATGTTGTTATTATATACACGCGCCATACATTCAATGCAGTAGATGGCGTGCTGAAAAGAATCTCTTTGTCTTTGCTGCTGTTCAGTTCGTTGTGCTTAAGGCTGCAAAATACACTGCCCGATGCCTCGGGAGCAATGGCCGATGCAAACTCGGCTGCTGTCTGCAATGAACCGCTGCTGCAATAGCGCAAGTCGACGATAAGGTCGGTTATTCCCTCGCCCGAGAAACGCGCGAGAACCTGATTAATCTCCTCGGCATCCGCTAATCTGTTGCACAGCATATATCCAACCTTATGGTCGGGGATATTGTAAATTGTATCAAGCTGTAGGGTCGTAGGTTCTACTATTGTAGCTGTTGTAAGGGGGATGGTGTCACCATCGCTCCAAATGAATGAGCCATCTATTGTGTCGGGAACAATCTGTGATGTGCACACTGTCGTAGCCTCGCCACGCTCTAAATAACCATGGTTGTTTGCTGTAACATCGCTCTTGCCTATGCGTGAAATCCACATTCCGCGTTTTAATCCGGCTTTGTCGGCCGATGAGCCGGGCTCTACAAAAAGTACCGGTGCATAGCTCTTGCTTGCTTTTATGGCAAGCGGGTCGCGAACAATGGAGAATGTTATTCCGTAGCTTGTTCTGAAAGCCGAGTCGCAAAAGAAAGATGTTTTGTCGCTCTTCTTTAATAGTGAACCGAAGAACGAGGATGCCGTAGCAAAGAATTTATTTCTTGCGGGTTGTTTCATTGTGTCGCCCCAAATATAATTGCTCTGCATCTGCGAGAAAATCCATTGATTCTCCTCGGTTAGTTTATAGTATTCGTATGTTCGGTCCTCGCCACAAGCAATGAAAATAATTGTTGCAACAAGCAGGCTCAGTCGGTTAAATAGTCTCATAGAAAAATATTTTATTATGCGAAGATACTCCATTTTAAAATACCTGCAAAATGTGATGCGTAAAAAATAGTTGTTTTATGCAGCCACACTGTCAATAATCAAATAAAGCGTGTCGAGCGTCTCTATTATCTCTCTTCTTAATCCCAGGTTACGTAATCTTGTGTACGATGGACGAAACACGCAATGCGAGATAGTTTTGCCCTGCAAGGGCTTTAATTTTACAGCGTATGTCGTTAGGCCTACGTATAGGGTTTAAAAACCAATATAGTCCTGTAAGGACGAAATTCTATTCTTTTGATGTTTGTTCCTACTTTCGCCCTTTCAGGGCTGTTATTATTAATTACTTTATACACAGGCCTTACGACCTGTGCTATATAATCTTGCCCCGTCGGGGCTGTTTATTCTTGTTATGAAATGATTCTTATATGTAGACTTTCATTGCGTGTAGGGGCGATTTCTAATCGCCCGCCCAACGCAATGAAATATCAATAATTTACCTCTGTGTTAATCCTCGCGGATAGTAGGGCCCCGAAATACCGGTCGAAGGAGGTAAGGAGTTAAAAAATAGTTTGTTTATGAGCTGCCCTGAAAGGGCTTAATTTTATAGCGTAGGCCGTTAGGCCTACGTATATTGTTTTTAAACCGATATAGTCCTGTAAGGACGAAATTGTGTTCTTTCGATGATTATTCCTTCTTTCGCCCTTTCAGGGCTGTTGTTATTAATCGCCTTATACACAGGCCTTACGACCTGTGCTATATAATCTTGCCCTCTCGGGGCTGTGTGTATTAAAGTTACTTTTATCGGTGTTTCGGGCGATTTGAAATCGCCCCTACACGCAATGGATAAAATAATCGTATGAAACTGTTTCTTCGAGCATACACATAGAGAGCAACCCATCGGGTTGCTCTGCTGTGTATGAAATATCGTTACAGTTACTTTTGCTTTTTATGTCGACAATACAATGGCTCTTACATCGTCGAAACGTCCGTCGGCAAGCGCTTGGGGCGAGATAAGAAAATCGAGTACGCCGCAATCCATAAAGTTGAGATAGAAATCCTTACCACTGAACGAGTCGACCTGAAGCAGTATCTGCCAATCTTCGTATGGGGTGTCCCAACTCTCCCATTCGCGGTGGGTGGGCTCGGCAAGCAGTGCGTGGTCTTCGTCGTGTTTTCCCTTGCTCTTGGCAAAGGATATTTTAAGCTCGCCGGGGTTGATGGGCTCGTCCTTTGCATCTACCAGAATGGTCTCGCTGAAATTGTAGTCTTTGCCCGGCGCATCTACCTCGGGGAAGTAAAGCACTTTTACATCGTCGGGGTCGCTGATGTATCCCGAGACGCTCTTTATTTCGTCGCAGAAATATCCTAAATAGTGATAAATCTTGGCAAAGAAGAGTAGAAGACCTTTGTGGGGCAGGCGGTTCTCGCTGTCGTGGCTTGCAACCTCGGATAGGTTAATCTGACAAATAAATTGATAGTCAATTTCGTTACCCTCTTCGTCGGTGTAGGTGGGGTAGTCGAAATCTTCGGGCAGGTCGGGGTTACCCCAAAAGTGGCTCCCGCAAAGAGGCACCTTATTGTAGGGCTCTGATAATTTTATGTGTATAGGCCTCATTTTGTTTTATATCACGTTTAGTTACGATTATGCAAAATTAATGCTTTTCTTGTAAAAAGAGAATCTATTTGCGATATAAATAAGTGAATCGTTAAATATTGAATATATATATAAATATTATTACTATTTATAGTTGTTTTGTGCACAAAAAAGCCTATTTTTGCAAATTAGAGCGAATAGCTATGTAAGCCGACAAAACTAATTACTAACTTTTAATAATTTAATCAATGAAAAAGATTTGTTTTATGCTCGTCTCTTTCTTGTGTCTTGCCCTTGCCGGTATGGCACAGACTGAGCCTGTGACCGATTTGTCACAGTTGAGTAATGACAAGGTTTACACCTTGAAAAGCGGACGTGCTTTTCTTCTTTACAGCGATGCACAGGGTGTTTCGGGACAGATTTGTTCGAGCACCGGTTCGGCAGTGGGTACTGTAGCGCAGAATCCTCTTGACCCCAACCAGCAGTTTAAGATTGAGAAGAAGGGCGATAGTTTCTATCTCTTCAGCGTAGGTGCCGAGAAGTATGTAAATGCCAACGGTAACTATGAGGCAAATGCATCGTCGCCTTTGACAATTGAGAAGGTGGCTAACGCAAGCTACCCCTGGAAACTTTGCATCGGTGGTAACGGAATGAACTCACAGGAGCAGGGACAGATGCCCGCAGGTATCGTGGTTAACTCTTGGACATCTACCGATGCTGGTAACTGCTATGCCATCGAGAGTGTATCTCTCGACCCCGTTGAGTACACTATCCACGTGCTTGGTACCGAGGACGAGGCTGCCGGTGTTGTATACAACGAGCAGGAGTACAAGAACAACGGTACTTTCTCGACAAAGGATGTGCTTAAGAAAGCCGACTTTGCAGCGCTCCCCATCGAGGGTAAGGTTGCTGTTGTCAGCATCGACGGTAAGAGTGTGTATGTAAGCTACTTTAACAACGACACAAAGTTCTACACAATTCAGAATGGTAAGGGTGGTTACGTAAGCCTTAATTCTGATTATATGGGTGGCAGCTTTATGAAACTCTCTAATAAAAATGCTCCTCAGGATAATCAGGGTATCTGGGCTTTTGTCGAGAAGAGCAATGGTGTATACAATGTATATAACTACTCGACAGGTCTTTCAAAGGTGCTTGGTATGACTGGTAGCGAGGCCGGTGCCCGTGCCAAGATGGTTGATCCCGAGGCTACAACTCACACAACAGAGTTTGACGGAACATTCAGTTTCGACGGAAAGAACCCCTCTTATATCAAGCTGAAAGGTACATCAAGCAACTATTGGAACGACCGTAACAGCTTCCTCGCTCTTTGGAACAGCAGTGGTGCCATTGGCGATACAGGTAGTAAGTTCTTCCTCGACGAGGTTGACTTTGCCGACTATCCCGATGAGTACTATTATGAGGTATCAGAGATTGAGGGTATCGCAGCATTCTCGCCCAAGAACCCCAATACATTGTGGTACACAACATCGGCCGAGGCTTCGGGCGTAAGCTATCCCTGGATGGAGTATGCTCTTCCTCTTGGTAACGGTGAGCTTGGCTGTATGGTATTCGGTGGTGTTCACAACGAGGAGCTTCAGTTCAACGAGAAGACTCTTTGGAGCGGCCCTGCAAACACTGTTGGTGCCGGTAGCGGTAACCGTACCTTTATGAACTTCGGTTCACTCTTTATAACCAACCTCGACAAGGCTATCTGGAACGGTGTTACCGATTATGTACGCTACCTCGACATCGAGGAGGGTATAGCAGGCGTAGAGTTCAAGAACGCTAACGGAACAAAGCAGATTCGTAAGTTCTTCAGCTCGGCTCCCGACCAGGTTATCGCAGGTAAATACACTGTAGAGGGCGACGAGAAACTGAATCTTCTCTTCAAGCTCGAGCCCGGAACAGGTATCGGCGCAGGTGACGTTGTTTACGAGAATGGTACAGCAGCGTTCACAGGTAAGATGACTGCTGTGAGCCATGCTGCACGTCTGCACGTTGTTGCCGACGAGGGTGCTACCATCACAACATCGGCTAAGGGCATCACAGTAAGCAATGCCAACGAGGTGACATTCTACCTTAAGGGTGGTACTAACTTCAACGGCGATATGGAGGTTCTCGACAACTACTTCACAACAGAGACTGCAAGCGACGTAGATGCACGCATCAAGGGCGAGATTGAGGCTGCTGCCGCTAAGGGCTACGCTGCTGTTGAGGCTGCACACATCGAGGACTTCACCGCTATCACAAAGCGTATGACATTTGACCTTGGTCTTACTACTCCTACTGTAGATACAAAGACTCTTATCGATGGTTACTATCCCAATAACTCGGGTGCCAACAGTACTGCTAACGACCATCTGTTCCTTGAGCAGCTCTACTTCCACTTCGGACGTTACTTGGCTATCAGCTCGAACCGTAAGCCTATTGCAGCTCCCAATAACTTGCAGGGTATCTGGAACGACCGTGGTTCCGACTCTCCCTGGAACTCGGATATCCACACAAACATCAATATCCAGATGAACTATTGGCCCACCGAGATTACCAACCTCTCGGATCTTCACAAGCCTTATGTGAACTTCATCATTCGTGGTGCTCAGAGCTCGGGATGGAAAGAGGTTGCTAAGCGTTACAATAACGGTTACGGCTGGAGCGTTCTCACCGAGTCGTCGCTTTATAACAGTATGAGTACTTGGGGCGATAACTACCTCGTTGCCAACGTATGGTACACAAGCCACCTGTGGACACACTACCGCTATACTCAGGATAAGGAGTTCTTGAAGAAGGCGTTCCCCGTAATGTGGAGCTGCGCCGAGTTCTGGTTCCACCGTCTCATCCAGGATCGTAAGGTTAAGGATGGTACATATGTTGCTCCTAACGAGTTCAGTGCCGAGCAGCACGGAAACGAGAGCGAGGATGGTACAGCACACGCACAGCAGATGATTAGCTATCTGTTCCAGAACCTTAGCGAGGCTATCGAGATTCTTGGTGTCGAGGAGACCGGTCTCACCGCTGCCGAGGTCGAGAAACTTAACCACTATCTCGAGAAGACCGATAAGGGTCTGCACACCGAGACATACAACGGAGCTTGGGGTAACCCCTTCAACGGTGTTAAGACAGGCGATGTATTGCTGCGCGAGTGGAAATACTCTCCTTACAGCGTAGGCGAGAGAGGTCACCGTCACATTTCGCACCTTATGGCACTGTTCCCAATGGACCAGATTACTCCCGAGAGCGAGTATTTTGTACCTGCTGTAAATGCTCTTAAGCATCGTGGCGATGCAGCTACCGGTTGGTCAATGGGTTGGAAGGTTAACCTCTGGGCTCGTGCTCAGGATGGCGACCACGCACACATTATCATAAAGAATGCGTTGAAGCACTCAACAACATACGGTACCGACCAGGGTCAGGGTGGTATCTACTACAACCTCTTCGATAGCCACGCACCTTTCCAGATTGACGGTAACTTTGGTGTTTGCTCGGGTATGGCCGAGATGCTTTTGCAGAGTGCACACGGTTACATTAACATCCTCCCCGCACTCCCCGCAGTATGGAAGAAGAGTGGTAAGGTAACAGGTATGAAGGCTATGGGTAACTTTACTGTTGACTTCGAGTGGGCTAATGGCGAGTGCAAGAGTGCACGTATCGTAAGCAATGCCGGTGCAGCTCTTCGCGTACGTTGCGCAATTGGTGCTATGGAACTTGCAAAGGCCAGCATTAAGGTAGATGGTGTAGAGGTTGGCGTAACAGTTGACGAGCACGGTGTTGTTACAATTCCTTGCGGCAAGGACGCTGTTGTGGAGATTGACTTCACAACCGAGACTGCTATCGCTCCTGTTGTTGTAGATGGCAACAATGCTAACAGCGGTAAGATGTACGACCTCAACGGCCGTCGCATAGCTACTGTTCTTTCGGGCCAGGTATATATTCAGGACGGAATAAAGAAACTTGCTAAGTAATTTCGCTTAGTTGATATTATACAATAAATGCTGCGCTCCAAAGGCGCAGCATTTATTGTATATTATTATTTAGTGATGTTTGAATAATAGGTTGCCGGTGCTTCGGGCGTTAATTCTCGCGGACAGTAGGGGCGATTTTTAATCGCCCGTAACTGCGTTTATTGGTGTAAAATACTGAGGGTTCGCTGTTTGAAAGTTACTCTTGCCTGCATTTCGGGCGATTAGAAATCGCCCCTACACGCAATGGAATATCAAAGCATTACATCTGCGTTAATTCTCGCGGACAGTAGGGGCGATTTCCAATCGCCCGCCCAACACAATACAAGGCAATTAACATAGTGCTCGGCAGCTATATTACAGCTGCCGAGCACTATGTTATTATCTTTCTAACTGATTTACTGCTTTTTAAGCCATTCGATAATTTCGCTTATGCGGCCGAATGCGATACAGGTGTGTGTGTCGGCAGCACCATAGTAAACTGTGACCTTATCGCCCTCGCTAAGAGCTGCACAGGGGAATACTACATTGGGAACGTCGCCTACAAGCTCGTAGGGGGCGGCAGGAGCAAGCAGATACTCCATACTGCGGTATAGTACCTTTGTCGGGTCCTCCTTGTCTAAGAGCACAGCACCCATAGAGTAGCGGAAACCGTTGCAGGTGGTGATTACTCCGTGATAGAACATCAACCAACCTTCATCGGTGAGGATGGGCACACTGCCTGCGCCAATTTTGGTGCACTGCCAAGCACTCTGCTCAAAGGGGGTAACTTTCATTACGTTGCGGTGCTCACCCCAATACTTCATATCGGGACTGTAGCTTAGGTAGATATCGCCAAAGGGTGTGTGGCCATTGTCGCTGGGACGCGATAGCATCGCATATTTTCCGTTTATCTTTTGGGGAAACAATACGCCGTTACGGTTGAAAGGCAAAAATGCATTCTCGCACTGGAAGAACTCTTTAAAGTCGAATGTGTAGCCAATGCCGATTGTGGGGCCGTGATATCCGTTGCACCAGGTAATCCAGTAGCGGTCCTCAATCCAGGTTACGCGAGGGTCGTACTTGTAGTCGCTCTCAATCATATCGGTGTTTCCTGCCTTGAATACGATGGGCTCGTTCTCAATCTCCCAATTGATACCGTCCTTTGAGAAACCTGCGAAAATGTTCATCTGTACGCGCTTGTTATCGCAGCGGAATACGCCTGCGAAGCCGTCGCCAAAGGGAACTACTGCGCTGTTGAATATACTGTTTGATGATGGGATGCTGTAACGGTCTATTACAGGGTTCTCGCTGTAACGCCACATAACGTCGGTGCAACCCTCAGGGCACTCTTGCCAAGGAATGTTTTTAGCCATAATTATTTCTGTTTAAAAGGTTATTTGTTTTCTGTTTTTTCTTCGCGGAAAGGTACAAACCAAGTAATAAGGAATGCGGGTATTGTTGCAAAAAGTACGAAAATGAAGAATGGCTCGAATCCGCCGGGCTTGTCGAACCATAGGCTGAATTTCTCACACAGCCATCCGCTGAGCATACCGGGGAGCATTACTCCAAGGTTCATAATGCCCGATGCAAAGGCGTAGTGTGCCATTTGGCTCTTGCCGGGGGCTACCTGCTGCATCATAAAGAGGGTTAGTCCTACAAAACCGAATCCGTAGCCGAAATATTCAAAGACAATACCGCTGCAAATCAACCATCCTGCAGTCGGTTGGTATATTGAGAACAATGTATATACAAGGAATGGAATATTGAATATACAGCACAGGTGGAAGAGCGATTTGCGCAGTCCTAACCATTTTATGTAGTATCCTGCAAGGATTGAACCCAATACAAAGGCTATTGCTCCGTATGTTCCGTAGTATAGTCCGATGGTCTCTACGTCAAGCCCCAAGCCGCCATCGGCACGTGACGCCTTTAAGAAGAGGGGGACGATTTTCATAACAAAACCCTCAGCAAAGCGGTAGAGTATGATAAAGGCAATGTAATATACAATGTTCTTTTTGCGGAAAAAATCGAGCAGAACATCTACAAGTTCACGGCCTACCTGTGAGGCACTGCGGTCGCTCTCTTTACTTTTGCCGCCTGTGGGGAGCATAAAAAGGTGATATACAGCCAAAAGAATCATAATTGCACCCAAAAAACCTATTATGATCATCCAGGCTTTTACATTGGCGCTATGATTGTCTAAGCCATTGCTTATGAAGCTCTTTATTAAGAGGCCGGCAAGATAGACAAGGCCGCCTGTTGCTACAATCTTTGCAATATTATAGAAAGCTCCCTGCCATCCGATGTACTGTGCTTGTTGCTTTTCGTCAAGCTCGCTCATATATACTCCGTCGCAAGCAATGTCGTGTGTCGCACCGCTGAAACCAACAATGGCAAGCAATCCTATTGCAAGGCTGAAGAATGTGGGTAATCCCAATGAGAGGGCCACAAGAACAAATGTTATACCTGTAACAAATTGTGTGGCAACGACCCAGAATTTCTTTGTCTTGAAGAGTTCAAGGAAGGGACTCCACAATGGTTTAAGGGTGTAGGGGAGCAGAATCAGTGAGGTCCAAAAGGTTATAAGGGTCTTGTCTACTCCAAGTCCTTCGAACATAAGGACTGTTACCATATTGAGTACTACGAAAGGAAGTCCCATTGCGAAATAGGCTGTTGGTACCCAACTAATGGGGTTACGCTTGTTAGTGTTGTCTTGTTGCATTATCTTTTGTATTTATGTTGTTTCTCTGTATTTCGCAAAAGTAACATAAGAGCGTTAAAAAGCAAAGAGAATTTTTGCTTTTTTCTTTCTTATGCTTTCTGTTTATAAAAATATGTTTATCTTCGCGCTATTATCTATAACGACTTTTTTAAAATACAAGTATGAAATATCTCTTCAAGACATTTTTGTTTCTTCTTGCCGCATCGTTTGTTGTATCTTGTGGCGAGAGTGCTGAAAGTGAGAAAAGTGAATTTGGTATACAACAGCTGAACGAGGATAGTCCCGATAGCGACCAGTATGTGCTCATCGAGACTAACCGAGGAAATATCAAACTGTTGCTTTATAAAGAGACACCGCTTCATAGAAAGAACTTTGTAAATCTTGTAAAGAATAGGTTCTACGATGGTCAGTTGTTCTTCCGCATCAAGAAGAATTTTATGATTCAGGCTGGTGACCCCACTACACGTAATGCCAAGCCGGGAGAACATCTAGGTGCTACCGAGGTGAGCTATAAAATCCCTGCCGAGATTGACCCAACACGCTTCTGGCACAAGTACGGTGCTCTCTCGGCTGCAAGCCTTAATCCTGCTGTGGAGTCGTCGGGTTCGCACTTCTATATTATTACAGGAAATAAGGTTAAGGATAAGCATCTTAACGAGCACGAGATAAAATATAACAAGACTCTGCGTCGTAAGATGTACGAGAAGGTGCAGGAACCTTACAAAGAGCAGATTGCCAAACTGCACGATGAGGCACAGCGTAGCGATAAGAAGAAACGCGAGTTTCAGAAGCTGTTCAAGTTCTTTACCGAGAAGACCGACTCGGCTATGCAGGGTGTGCAATTTAAATTCAGCGATGAACAACGCAAACACTATAAAGAGGTTGGTGGAGCCTTTCACCTCGATGGTTATTACACTGTCTTTGGTGAGGTGCTCGAAGGAATGGATATTGTAGAGGCAATCTCTTTAGAGCCTTATGATGCTCGCGACCGTCCTGTAAATGATGTTGTTATACACCGAATAACACTGCTCGAAAATGAAAATCAACCGACACCGGCTAAGTAACGGACTACGCATAATTCACGCTTGTGACGAGACGCTGCAGATGGTGTATGTGAACCTGCTCTACGGAGTGGGGGCACGCAACGAACAGTATGAATACACAGGTATTGCGCATCTGTTCGAGCATCTGATGTTCGAGGGAACCCCCGAGGTGCCATCGTTCGACGAGCCTTTGGAGAGGGCAGGCGGCGAGAATAATGCCTATACGAATAACGACATTACAAACTACTATATCTCTCTGCCTAAACAGAATGCCGAACTTGCCTTCTGGATGGAGAGCGACCGTATGTGCAATATCGACCTCACCGACGAGAGTGTATCGGTGCAGCGTCAGGTGGTTATCGAGGAGTTCAAGCAAGAGCATCTGAACCGTCCCTATGGCGATGTCAGTCTGTTGTTACGTCCTATGGCGTTTAAGCATCACCCCTACCGTTGGTCGACGATAGGACGTAAGCCTTCGCATATAGCAAATGTCCCCGTCGAGGTGCTGCGCGATTTTTACAGTCGTTACTATGCTCCCGATAATGCTATTCTTGCTGTTGTGGGAAATATCTCATTCGAGCAGGTGGTGGAGTGGAGCGAGAAATGGTTCGGCGCTATTCCTGCCAAAGGAGTGGGGCGCCCAACGCTGCCCGTTGAGCCTCGACAGGTGCGTCAGCGTCGTAAAACGGTCTATCGTAACGTGCCGCAGGATGCTCTTTATATGGTGTTTCATATGGGTGGACGCTGCGATAGTGACTTTTTCCCTTGCGATGTAATCTCGGATGTCCTTTCCAATGGTTATTCGGGACGATTAATGGCGCGTCTTGTGCGTAAGAAGAAGATTTTTACAAAAATAGATGCCTTTGTCTCGGACTGTATCGACCCGGGGCTTTTCTCAATCTATGGTCGTGTTGCCGAGGGTGTCTCGCTCGAAAAAGCCGAGGAGGCTTTGTGGTACGAACTGCAACTGCTGCAAACGAAACTTGTTCCGAAGAGTGAGATAGAGAAGGTGCGTAACCGATTCGAGTCGGAGCATATCTTCCGCAATCTCAGTGGCGAGAATCTGGCCGGTAACCTGGCTGTTGCCGAGTGGCGCGGCTCTGCCGAGTCGCTCTTCGACGAGGTTGCTTCGTATCGCAATGTAACCCCCGAGGAGGTGCGCAGTGCAACACGCGAACTTTTTAGAAAAGGAAATAGCTCGGTTCTGTATTACAGACGGAAACAGAAATAACGATTGTTGATAGTAAAAAATAAAGTGGATGCCCCTGAAGTACGCTTTAATGGGGTATCCACTTTGTTCTGTGATTGAATAAAGGAACTGTTTTTATGTCTCCTATTGGTTATTCTGCTCGAAACTCTGCCACAGACGGTCGTCGGGAACG
>JAGCKB010000146.1 GCA_017647725.1 Bacteroidaceae bacterium | reverse complement strand
TTATTTGAGAGTAGATTTTCTTTCGCATTTTGCAGGGAATAGTGGGCTATTCCCAAAAGAAACAAGAAAGGAAAGATGCCTATAACAGACTCAAAGAAGCCGAAAGCAGCCTCGCAATGTAAGAAGCTGTTTAAATTTATAAAAAAATATTTTCTTATAGAAGCTGATAGTTTCGCCGTTTTTTATGTTCAAAAATGTCTGTTTCTTTCTTTTTTGCGGTTACATAGCCCGCTATGCGCCCTTTAAAAATAAATAAACATTCTATTCTTGCCCTATAAAAAACTTGGCGATATAATTTTAAACAGCTTCTAAGTAATATTTTTCAATAAAATTCAAACGGTTTCTAAGTTTATAAGGGGAAAAAGGGTGCTTTCATTTTTTTTATAGTTCAAAAAAGAGTCTCTGCCAAAAAACTTTATAGAGCGATTTTTTTCATTAATAAACATTTTTTTGCTTATTATATAAAATAATACTCTTTTTGGGGTTGTTACTTTAATCGAAAATAGCTATCTTTGCAGGCGATTTTGCAGTATTGTTAATGGTGTGCAATGTAATTACGCACTATCTGTTGTGAATAATTGTTATGAAAAAAACTTTATATATATTGCTATTGGCTGTATTGGTGCTTGCCTCATGCTCGCCATACAACACGTTGCTTAAGCAGACTACCGATATTGAATATCGTTACGAGGCAGCAAAAGAGTACTATATCAATGGCGAGTATTCTAAGGCTGTACCTCTGCTCGAGGGGCTTGTGCGTGTGTTCAAAGGCAGCGTTAAAGCCGAGGAGTCGCTATTCTTGCTTGCGATGTGCTACTACGAGTCACACGACTATTACACAGCTTCGCAATACTTTACAACCTACTACAAGAACTATCCACGTGGCGAGTACACCGAGCTCTCGCGTTTCTATAGCGGAAAGTCGCTATACAACGGAATAACCGAGCCCGAACTTGACCAGACCGACACCTATACTGCCATAAATGAGCTGCAACTCTTTATGGAGTATTTCCCGACAAGTAAATATCGCGATGAGGCACAGAAAATGCTTTTCGATATGCACGATATCCTTGTGAAGAAAGAGTATCTGTCGGCAAAGTTGTACTATGAGCTTGGCGATTATATGGCATATATGGGAAATAACTACCAGGCTTGTATCGTTACAGCACAAAATGTGTTGAAAGACTATCCTTATACCTCGTTGCGCGAGGATTTATCGATACTTATTCTGCGTGCAAAATATATGATGGCATATCATAGTGTCGAAAGTAAGAAGGTCGACCGTTACCGCGATGCACTCGATGAATACTATTCTTTTAAGAATGAATTCCCATCGAGCAAGTATATCTCTGAGGCCGAGGAGTATTATAAAAACTCGTTGAAGGTAGTTCAAGAGTAGGTAACGCATAACGACGACGGAAATAAGACAATAGAAAATTATAACAAACAAATAGATTCAAAGACAATGGATTACAAAAAGACAAACGCTCCTACAAGCACGGTTACACGTAATATGGCCGATTTTGTACATGAGACAGGTAATGTTTACGAGTCAGTGGCAATTATTGGCAAGCGCTCGAACCAGATTGCAACAGAAATGAAAGAGGAACTGTTGAAGAAACTGAATGAGTTCTCATCGACAACAGATAACCTTGAGGAGCAGTTCGAGAATCACGAGCAGATTGAGATTTCACGTTTCTATGAGAGACTCCCCAAGCCCACACTCATTGCAGCACAGGAGTTCCTCGATGGAAAGGTTTATTTCCGCGACCCCTCTAAAGAGGCTAACGACGACGAGGATTAATGAATTAAAGAGGCGAGGTATATGAAATTTCGTGTATATCAGCTCTTTTATGTAGCAGCATTGGCGTTGCTCATAGCTTCGTTATTTATGCCTGTGACACAGTATATCGAGCCAAACGGCGCTACATCGGTGGTGAGCAATTTTTCTATTCTGCAACCCGATGGCTCTTGCTCATATACAGTATGCGCATTAGGTGTGGTACTTATCTTCACCGCACTTGTAAATGTATTTGCCCTCCTAATCTCTTTCTTTCAGAATTTCGAGTTGCAAAAGAGAGTGGCAATCCTTGGCATACTCTTGCTGACAGGATATTATCTGCTGTTGCTCATTGTATCACTTCTTATGATAGAGGGTGTTGGAATGACAATGGAGATAGCTACAATACTTCCTTTTATAGCCCTTATCCTTAATGTGATGTCGTTCCTCTCGACACGACGCACCGAGGCTAATATCCTTGCCGCTGCATCGGGCTTCCGACTCAGAGACTAAGAAGCTGCTAAGAGATTTTTAAGGGTAGCAAAACAAATTACAGAGGATGATTCATTTATATAATGGGTCATCCTCTTTGTTATTGGGCGGCTTTGGCTGAATAGGGTTTAATACTATATCCTTTTTAACAAATTTGACCTTTCTTGAGCCGATAAAATAAATTTTGTTTATTTTTGCATATTACACCTTGTAAATTTAGAAATTCACAGACATAATTTATAGCAATTATGA
>JAGCKB010000010.1 GCA_017647725.1 Bacteroidaceae bacterium | reverse complement strand
TCTTACTCCTCGCGCAATGCATCCGAGGGTAATATTCCCGCGATGCGACGCGCCGGGATTGCAGCACCGACAACCGCCACCAATAATATTATAATGTAAGTAATAAAACTGACGGCTGCAAAATGCATCCACGCAATGTCGTGAATATAATCGCTTTTTTCGTCGTGGCGAGTTATAAAATCGTCTAACGGCTCGGCAAATCCCATTGCATAGACCTTGTGCATAAGCAGCGGTAACGCCACGATAAAAGCAACTGTAACAAGTAATGATGCCTCGGTTACAAACTGCGCCACAATTCTGCCCGACGAAGCACCTACGCTGCGCATGACACCAATATCTCTGCGACGCGCATTGGCACGCATCCAAAAAGTGCTCACAACGCCCAAGAAGGCACACAGCATAGCAAACAGCGTAAGCGCACTTTGCAGACGATAAGTATTTCCATAGCCTCGCCACTCAATAAAATCTTTTCGCTCAGCCTCGTTGCTCACAATGCCTTTGCAATAGAAGTTTCCACCGGCCAACCGCTGCGCATACTCCTCCTTGAAACGCTTCTCGAACGCCTCTCTATCCACCCCCTCTTTAATGCGGAAGAGTAAAGAAAAATCTTTCGGCAGTGCAGGTTCAATTCCAATTACGCTGGCGGCCGGGTTGGCATAAATATCTTTCTGAATATCCTCATATACACCGCAGATATTGTACTTATCTTCCTGTCGTCCAATTTTCTCTCCGCTAACATTTATCCTGCCAAATGCCTCCATCGCAAATGCGCGTGAGACAAGCAGATTATTCACATTCTCGTTGCGCACAATGTGCAGTGGCTCTCCCGTTTGCGCATCGATAAGTCCCAGTGTGGCAGGCCAATCGTCTCCTTCGGCCATCGAGGTAAAATATTTTACACAAAAGACCTCTTTCGATTTACCATCCGCAGTCTGCGTGCTATCTACGTTGTAATAGGTACTGCTCAAAGCGCCACCGCAGGGGTAGTTACCCATTAAGCAGGTACCCACATACTGCACCTCTGGCATTTTGCGCACCGTCTCGAATGCGTTACGAAAGACAGCAGCTTTTACCGAGTCATTATCGGCCTCGGCACGATATTTCATGTTCGTTTTTTTATATGGTATCATTTCTACCTTATAAAGATTCTCGGCACGGTAGCCTGCGGGTATTCTGTCGCGGCTCATAAGTATAAACAGCGGGTCGATGGCAAGCCACAAAAAAACAGTCACAGCCATAAGCTCAAGGAAAAGCCAACCGTTCATATGGCGCTCGTTCCACATTTGATGTAATATCGTCTTTATCATAACTATCTTTTATTATTGAGCGAATAGGTTATACTTTTTCGCAGCGCAAAGAGCGTAGGCACTATGGCCGCCATTAAATTAAGCACCAACGTAAGCAGCATTGTTATTGCAATTATAGTGGGGTTGAACAACATTTCCACCGTGATTACATTCTCGGGAGCCATCTTGTTTATCTTGCTGTCGAACAGCGCCAGAATCCAGTTGCTTGCACCAAGCGTTATTAAATAAGCGAGCAGAAGTCCAAATAGCGCTCCCATCGCAGTGAGCAGAAGATTCTCGCACAGCACCTGAAAAAGTACGCTTCCATTGGTGGCACCAAAAGCCTTGCGCACCCCAACCTCGTCCATACGGCCTGCCATACGCGATGCAATCATTCCTCCAAGATTAAGCGAAGGGATAAAGAGCAGTGCCAGCAGAATGTAAATGTATTTCGAGACGGCATCCAATAGTGTAGCCTCTTCATCCTCTATATTGAGCGCCTTTTTCCAATGCTCACCAATTTTAGTCGCAAAGCTATTGCCCTCGGGTTGTTCCTGTGCAAGGCGCTCGATGATGCTCTTTACCTCGGCTATGACCGAAGAGGTCTTATCGGCCGAGCTACAGAGAAAAGCTACACGAAAACCTCCTATGATAGGATGATTGTCACGCGCATCGTCACACTGAGTATGTGTTATAGGTAACCAGAATTGTGCATAAC
>JAGCKB010000145.1 GCA_017647725.1 Bacteroidaceae bacterium | reverse complement strand
GTCAACTACTATATTGTTTTTTATTCTTGGGACATTGCCACGAATGCAAATATAGACTAATGTTCTGTTTTTAAGAAATATAAGGCAGGGAAAATGTGGGAAAAACAAAAAACGTAGAGAGTTTTTCAACTTTCTCCGTTTCAGTAGCGAGACCCGGGATTGAACCGGGGACCTCATGATTATGAATCATGCGCTCTAACCAGCTGAGCTATCTCGCCATCGCATTTTTGCGGTGCAAAGATATATCTATATTTTTGAATAGGCAAATATTTTATCACTTTTCAGTAAAAAAAATTCCAAAAGACTAAAAATTTAGATAACAATCATTAAAAGAAAGAATAAACAGATAGTAAAAATTGGATTTTTAATTTATATTCATTAACTTGCGAAAAATATATAACTTGTTTTAACATATAACTTTGCATTACTTATGAGTAAAGAGAGAATTCTTCTTGAATACCCAATGAGAGGCAGTGCTGTAATGATATGGAAATATATTGGAACAACTGCCGGGCTATCGCCTTGGTTTGCCGACAAAGTCGAGAGTTTTGACCGCACATATATTTTTTACTGGGGTAAAACCGAGAAAAAAGTGGCACATCTTGTATCGCAAAGGAATGGGGTTTATGTTAAATTCAGATGGGAAGATGAATCGCCTAACACCTTCTTTGAGATGAGAATTTCATATAATGAACTCACACGCGAAAACACGCTTGAGATAACTGATTTCGCCGACAAGGATGAGGTTGAGGACCAAAAGGAGTTATGGAATTCTCAAATTGAAAATTTAAGAAGGCAATCGGGTATGTAATGGTGAGTTTTTTTGCCGTATAAACCAAAATTTATGCTAAATTTGCACAGAAAACTGTAGTTTGCGTCAATAATTACAGTTTTTCTGTGCTTTATTTTATAATAACCCGTTTTAACAGCAAGGTACCACACTGAGACAGATATGAGATTTCCTATGTTTCACATAAAAAAGTTGGATATTTTCATTATTAAGGCTTTTTTGAAAAATCTGATGGCTACCTTTTTCATTTGCCTTTTTATCTTTATTATTCAGCTGCTGTGGAAATGGATTGACGATTTTGTTGACAAAGGGCTTGATATGTCCATAGTCTCAAAATTCTTTATGCTTGGCTCGGTATCTCTTGTATCAAAGGCTCTTCCGCTGGCTATACTACTTGCGGCACTGATGACTTTCGGTAACCTGGGAGAGAAATTCGAACTTCTTGCAATTAAAGCTGCCGGAATACCACTCATAAGAACTATTGTTCCATTGATTGTTTGCTGTATTCTATTCGGTGGCGTGTCGTTCTACTTTCAGAACTACGTGAGTCCACTGGCGCAGAAAAAACTATTGAGGATGATGTACTCAATTAAACAGACATCGCCCGAGAGTGATATTATGGAGAGAATTTTCTATAATAAGATTGAAGGATACAGTATCTATGTAAAACACAAGGATAATGAGACCGGTGTACTTTACGATGTCACAATATATGATATGACAGCCGGTTTTGAGAAGACTAATATACTTGTATCGGACTCGGCAATCATCAAGAATACCATTGATGAAAGACATATGATTCTATCTATGTTCTCAGGTGAGCAATTCTCAAACCTTGACGAGGAGAATATAAACAAGAAAAACAGACCTTACCGCAGAGAAAGTTTTACAAGGAAGGATGTAATTATTGAAACAGATGGTGGGTTTGAGATAAAGGATGCCGACTTCCTAAAAACAAGAGCCGATGGCAAGAATATGCAGGAACTTGAAAAGGATATCGAGTCGTTGAGGGCATCAAACGACAGTATAGGAAGGGATAATTTCAAAATACTGAAACGGAACAGCTATAAGGATAAAATAGTTCTTAACCGTAATGACTCAACTATGATGATGAAGGATAGTGTATACAGGATGAATGTTGACAGTATATACAATTCGGCCACTCAAAAAAACAGAATAATGTGGAAAAGGGATGCGTTGAGAAATGTTACAAGCATAAAG
>JAGCKB010000144.1 GCA_017647725.1 Bacteroidaceae bacterium | reverse complement strand
TACCACAGCAGCCGAATCAACTTTACCTATTGTCTGCATTGCATTACCTATAACATAGGTGTAGAATGCACCAACATTGCTTTCTTTAAGGAACTGGTCGACTTTAGCCTCGGCTCCCTCTTTATCGGTCTTTTCGAGTTCCTTCACGAACTCCTCTTTAAATATGTCGAGCGGTACGTGCGCACTCTCCTCGGTTATTGTGCGTACATTATTCTTTACTACACGCTGTAGCTCATTGTCGATATATATACTGTCGTACTCTACAGCCACGCGCACAGGGATACCCATAATAGTAGTGTGCACATATCCCTTACCCTTGAAGCAATCATTTCCCTCGTCTTTTTGTTTGGGGTCTTTTCCTGTAATCTTCTCGAAATCGGTAAGTGTGAGACGATATTCGCCAATCCACACATCTCGCAGTGCAGGTTGGAAGATAGTATCGCACACCGATACAGAATCAACTTTATACTCTTGGGGGTTAAGTTCATCTTCGATGAGTTTTTTCCAAACAAGAGCCGTTACTGTGTTGTCGCCCTTTGGAATCTCAATATCGGTAGCGCTTGGTTTCTCTTTCTTTACATTGCCAAGAGAGTCGCACTCGAAGAGAGGTGCACCATAGCTGAAGATATCGTATCCGCAGATATTGTTCAGACGGGCAGCCGATAATTTTAGTTTCTCCTCGGGTTTTAAAGTTATTACACTGTCGGGCTTATCAATAAAATATTTATAATTGTATGTGAGACGGAGATTTACCTTCTGCTCTTCATTGGTTACGTTAAGCAGTGTAACGTCGAACAGGTCGCCCGGCTTCTCGAAATACTTCTCGGGGTCTGGTTGGAAATCGGCCCCGGCCTTAGGAGCAATTGTTACAACAACATCCTCGAATTTTATATTTTTTGCGACGAAATCGGACTTTCCACCACCGAGCATTGCACGTGTCTTGCGGTCTTCCATCTCTTTGGGAAGCGATTTAAGCGAATCGACACAGTAGGCGATAACCTCGACCTGATTGAAAGCCTCAAGGTTAAGAATCTCATTAATATCGGGAATTGGCTTCTCGACAAACCCATCGAGACGTGCCTCAAAACATTTTATGGTATCGGGGCTGCCACAGAAAGCGTTAAGGTCGGACGAGGTTATCTGCTTAATCTCGCCCGGAGCAAGGGTTACAAACTTCTCGAGACGTTTGTCGTCATATACCGAACCATAATACGAACCAAACTCATCGAACAGATACATTATGTTGGGAATAACCTTATACTCGTGCAGAGTGTTATTCTTAAGTTCTATATCGAAGAGTGTTCCGGGGCTGTTGAAATAGAGTTCGGCATTGGCAGGCAGAGGCTGCATCTTGGGCTTTACTGTTACACTGACATCGTCGAGACGTACAGTTGATGAAACCTGGAAATGTAATTCACCTGTACCCAAATAGAAATCTATGAGTGGCGCATCTGTACCTAAAGCATCCAGGTAGGTGGGGTTTAATGCTACGAACTCCACCTTAGTAAACAACTCGGGGTCTAATACAATATCCTTATCGGCATTAAAGATATTGTAATCGAGACGTTCGGGGTGACCGCTCTCCTGTTCAACCATCTTATAAAACTTCTTCCCGGCAAAGAATTTGTTGACGTACTCATTATTCATCTGTTTCTTTTCTCCCGCCCCAATGGTTATAATAGGAACATCAGGGTCATTATATGAGCCTGAAAGATATGTCACATCCTCGTCACCGTTGAAATTGAACTTAATAAGAGGAATAATATCAAGATCTTTGTCACTTGTGTTTGAGAGCCACACCTCGAAGAGTTGTTCGGGTTTAGTAAAGTATGCCTTTGTATTATAGGGCATAGGATTCATCTTAGGCTTTATCTCTATGTCAAGGTCATATAGAATATAGTCGGGATTTGCCCAGAAATCGTGCTGCATAGTAGCGACAGTAATACGCTCCACGCGGTTTTCACTACCTTTTGGGATGGCTCTTACACTGTCGGCATTGACAAGCGTAAGCTTCATATGGTTGGCATCCTCGGTGGTTATAATCTCGTCGAAATCGGTAAAGTCGAACTCATTTTCATCGGTAGAATGAATATGACGCACAGCAGTCTCGTCACCACAGAACTGCTTGAGGAAATTGCGGTCGAGAACCTTCTTCTCCTTGGCACGAAGCACAAACTCAGGTTTCTCGTTAAAGAACTTTGCCGCAGAATAGGAGTAGGTTTCTTCGTCTATCTCGCGATTCTCGTATGTGATACCGGGAATTAGTTTAAGGTCTTTATCGGTGAGGTTGGTAAGGACTATATTAAACATACGTCCCGGGTCTTTTATATATACATCGCCATTTACGGGATAATCCTTGACGGGTTCGATAAGAATGTCGACATCGCCCAGCTTTACATCAGAAGAGACCTGATGCGACTGTTCATACTGCATAAGCAGCGCCGATGATGCCGACTCCTCTTTAAGGTTGAGCATACTGAGCCTGTCGTAATCCAGAAGCATCAGATTGGTATATATCTCTTCCACGAACTCTATCGTAGAAAAATCGGTAATAACGCTTCTTTCACCGTCTATCTTGCACTTAACCTCCATAAAACCACCGAAGAAACGGTCGAACTCTTCGTCGGTAAATGTCTTTGTCTCGCCGGGATTAAAGGTTAGATAGTTATCGGCCATACGATTGACATTGTCGAAATAGCTGCCGTTATATATATCCTTTTCATCGCTGACACCTGTACTCTCACCTATCTGAAGTGCCGGGAATACACGTATTGCGTTGGGAGCAAGACTCTTTATCTTTAGTTTAAAGATGCGCGAGGGCTTTGTGAAGTAGTATTGAGCATCTGCCGGCAGAATGGGCATTTTGGGTTCCAGCGAAATGTTGAACATCTCGCCATTGAGCACATTGGGATTGGTATTAAACTCGGCCCTACCCTTACCTATTATTCTCTCGCGCAGAACCGGCTTACCACCTGTGTAACTACAAACACGCAAGAAAGCCGTATCGACCTTCTCGCTGAAGTGCTCGCTTGTGGGCTTACCCATAATAAAACCGGTCTTTGCCTTGAATGCAATAACATCGGTATCGAAGTCGTAACCACCTGCAAGCTCATTTATCTGCTCTTCGGAAAGAACTATTGTCTCTCCTGCAGGAATATCCAGGAACTTATTTGTGTGCTGACGTGCAGGTGCAGCTGTTACACCCCAATTTCCTTTGAAATACTGCAGCAACATACAAACAGGAATATCCTCGCCCGAGGTATTCTCGAGAGTAACGTTAAAGAGCTCTCCCGGTGTCTCGAAATAGCTATACATTGCCGAAGGTAGTTCGGTGTACTTAGGCGATATTGTTACATTTATCGGATATTCTCTTGTAGAGTTGTCGACAATAATATCTACATCCTCGCCATTACCAAGAGCATCGTCCTCCATAAGAAGTACAATCATCTCGCTCTTGCCCTCGTTACCTATTATGGTGTAATTGGGATTAGAGACATCGGTCACAAGCGGACGCGCTGTCACCTGTGCCACATATTTCACATTAGCATAACGCTTAAGACGTGCAACAACATTATAAGGCACAACGCAATATGGTGTCATAAGTCCCAACTGTTCGAATGCAATATTACCATTGTAAAGAGTCGCATCGCTTGGGTCCTGATTCATTGCAAGCTGATATATTCTGAAATCATACAGGAACTGTCGGGTAATACTTAGTCTTGTGTTATTGAACGTAGGCTCGCTCCACGAGAAGCGAGGATTGCTTGTTGGGAAATAAGCAGTGTTATAGCCATCCTGATTTACAATCCCGGCCTCGGCCGAGACATCACCATTGATATATTTTATATTATTGAAACTTGGTGCCGAGGCATTATAACAGATATCAAAGAAACAGACTGCCTCTCCAAGCACGTCGCCTGCATCGTTATACTCGGTGTAGTTTGTCTTGGCTGTAAGCTTCAGACCATAGTGTCCCTCGGGTAAAAGACCGAAGATACCGCCGGAGCCACCACTCTGGAAAATATCATAAAGTTGTCCTCCGCCGAACATTTCAGTACCAGCATCGTACTGACGGAACATATTATATAGGTCGGTCTGTGTCAATACGCGTGTATGTCCGGGAGTAAGCGGAATATATACAGGCATTGTACGCTGCGCACTTGTTGCAAGATATGAGCCATTGTCAGGAAGAATATCGAATCCACCCTCGATAGGGCCCTCTATACGTGCTTCGAGACGCACGGGAATGAGTTCGGTGGCCGACGTATTTGTAAGCGAGACGTTGAAGAAGCGTCCCGGGTCGGTCATATACACAGCACCTTGCGCCGGCAATGGGTTCTGACGTGGTGTAACCGATACCGTAACCTGTGCAAACAACTCATTAGTACATAGCAGTGTACATATAAGGGCTACCAATATAAATAGTCTGTGCTTTATCATAACAGTGTTATTTTATCATATTGTAATTACATTGCCGATGCCTCGACGCTGTTCATTCTTTGTCGGTTTTCTACGTTCTTCTTCTGCTGATGCTCGAGCAACCGGCGCTCGCGCACTGCTGCACGTGAGAAGTCGGAATAGTATTCGTATTTTCCGTAACGTGAGTGCTGTTCCTTAGGACGACGCTTGATGCTGAATGCCGTAAACGAGTAGCTATAGCTGAACGAGCAAGAGAAATCGTATCCTCCCTCACGCTGGTAGGACGAAGCCACAAGGTTGGTGTTGGCATAACGGCTGTAGTTGAGGTTCAAGCTGAAGCCGTGTACCTGCGCCAATGTATAAGCTGCCGAGAGGTTGCCACCAAGAGTTATGCTCTTGCTGCCATCCATTCTGTTATCGACAAGAGATGCCGACGCATTAAGCGAGAGGTTACGCTCCTTCAGCAGTGCCTTAGAAGCACTGAGGGTATATACACCTGTTGTGTATTTCGAGTTGTAACCATCGGAACGCTGGTAGCTGTAGTTAAGACCGAAATTAGTCTCGATAGGTACGACACTAAGCGAATAGTTGGCGCCCAAAGCAGTAGTTGCCACGTCGCCCGCACCGGCAGTGGTACGGTTATAATCCTCGTTCAATGAGTAGTTGGCCGAGAGCGAGAGATAGTGCCCCAGATTCTCGCTGCTGGTATTATAAGATAATGTAGCAGTGTAACTATTCATATTACGGTTAATGCGTGTAGTGTCGTTCACCTGAGCCGTTCCATCGTACTGACACTGACGATAGCCGCTGTAATTGGCCGACACCGAGAACTTATTCCCAATGGGCATATTAAGGCTTGCGGCATAAGATAGTCCGCGTGTGGTATAGAGCTGCTCGCCCGATATATTATCCTCTTGCAGCGAGAAGTTACCACCAACATTCAATTTCCCCAAACGCAAATTCATAGCCGTTCCTATATTATGATAGTTATTATTCATATAGGATACACCCATACTCATATAGTCGGGCTGTATAAGTTTGTAGAACAGCGACACAGATATTTTTCTGAAATTTGCAGCGAGGGTTACGTCACCGGCCCATCGCATAAGCGAGCTGTAACGTACACCAAATATGTCACTGTACTTATCGACCTTGTCGAGTGGCACCTCGGGTGCTGTTATATCGGTGGAGAATATCGAGGTTGCTATATTTGCCGTAATAGAGAGAGGTTTCAGAATTTGCCAACGTCCTTTAACACCAACAACGATATTCTCTTGTGCATTAACCTCGTCATACCATATTTCGTCTATCGACGAGCGATGGTCTTGCGAACGGAACAAATAGAGGTCGAAATAGTTGCGACTGTTACCATAACCCAATTTCAATCCCCAACCCGAGCGCTTATAGACGGGGCGTCCCGATGGCATTTCACCGGGAACAAAATTAACGGCATCACGTAAGATACCATAGAAAAGTCCAAAGCGGAAACCCGACTTCACACTCTTATACTCGAGTCCCACACCATTAAAGGGCAGATTATAGACATAAGAAGAGAAAGGCATAGAGCGACGACCAAGATGCAGAGTCCAGCCCTTATATGTAGGACTGAAATTAAACGCAAACTGCGGATGCGAGAATGAGTAATTATTACTGCTATAATAGAATGCAAAAGGCATATTATAACCATAAAGATTCACATTCAGATTGGCATACATAGAGTAATTCAGAGGCGATGCACTGCTACCGCCCGACGAATAATATAGTGTACTCTGTGTTCCCAATGCACCCGTAACAATGAGCGGATCCCTCTTTCGGGGGTCTTCAATGGCATATATCCCCGAAACCGAGAACAGCATCATCAGGAGCATTAAATTACTGACACTTGTTTTCATATCGCTACTGTATTAGGTAGTATATATTGTCTTGCCACAATGGACAAGTAATCATATTCAATTCCGGTGTGAAGGTTGTATAGATACCTCCAATATATTCTCAATTAAGAGAGTGTTTTTCAAAAATACTTTTGAGTTTTATTTTAGTTCAGCAGCACCTTATCAACAGCATTATGCAAGAAAAAGAGCTACTCCCCTGCCCTGTACCGACAGGGGAGTACTCCTTAAATAATCGTTATTTACGTACTTTCTTTGTAACAACACGGTCGCCCTCACGAACCTTAAGGATATAAATACCCTCGGTCATCTCGCTTACAGCACGTCCTGCTGCATCGTATATAGCCTCGATACTATTGCTATCGATTGAGTTGATATCAACAATACCTGTTGTACCGTCAAGAACACCCATAAGTACGGGACTCTTAGCTGTACCTGCCATATCGGTAAATGTAAGTTCGGTAGTTACATCGACGAACTCACCTGTCCACTTGTCACAGAGACGGAAAGTTACAACCTCACCCATCTCGCCCGTGACAAAGATATAAGCCTTTCCATTGATGAACTTACCCTCGCCACGACACTCGTCACCAACAAATGAACCTATGGTATAAGAGTCGCAATCGTCAATGTCAATCTTTGCTATCACCGCCATAGTATTTGCAAATCGGCTGCCGTCATAGTTCCAAACAGAGCGTTCCATTGCAGCTACTCTTGCAGCATCATTCTCTGCAAAG
>JAGCKB010000009.1 GCA_017647725.1 Bacteroidaceae bacterium | reverse complement strand
TTCATTGCATCGGACCATACAAGATAGTCCGCTGTAGTCTTTGAATATTTAAGTCCCATAATGTTCAGTTTTATTGGTTTGTAAATAATAATGAATGTTCTCTTTTTGTGCTTTTTTGTAAGTGGTTGATTATAAACGAAACGTTCACTTTGTATATTAGTGAATGTTTTTCAAACACAAAAAAGGGAGAGGATTTTGTAAAAAAGCCCCTCCCTGATAGTACGGATTATGTGATAATCGTGTTTCAGTGATATTCTCTGTTCTATGAGATTTGCGTTTCCTTCAAATACTCACTTACACGCTGTTCGTAATTCTCGCATTTCTCGATATTCTCATCAAGTGTATTTACCAAGCAATCGAGAGAAATTCAAGAATGGTGAGCCCCAGAAGCAGTTGTCAAAAGAGTTCGTGCGCCAGTAGCTCATAGAAAACGGCTTTATGGGCCGCGAGGGCGAGCAGGTGCCCGAAATGAGCGACGAATATGTAAACAGCGTTTCGGAGCGTTATATTGAGCTATATGAACACATTGTGGGCAAGCCTTTTGTTAAGGGCGACACCGACCACATAGAGGAACGCATAGAGCAGAACATAAAGGATTACTTGGAGCGTTAATTCAGGCAACAGAATACTTTAACAACACAACAGGGGCGGCTGAATGCCGCTCTTGTTGTTAAGCAGTTCTTAGATTATGAAGAAAAAAGAGTATGGAATAATTGGCTACCCTTTGGGGCAATCGGCCTCACCGGCCTTCTTCAACAAAAAATTTGCCGATGAAGGGATAGACGCCGAATATATTCCGTTTGAAATAGAGTGCATAGAGGACTTGCACGAGATACTAAAACAGCACCCGCAGTTACAGGGATTCAATGTAACCATACCATACAAACTGCAAGTAATGCGTTTTCTCGAAGGGCTGAGCCCTGCAGCCGAGGGCATACAGGCCGTGAACGTTGTGAAGGTGGAGCACGACGCCGACGGCACGCCACACCTCTATGGGCACAACAGCGATGTGATAGGCTTCACACGTTCGCTGGAACCGCTCACCAAAGGCAAGCACACTAAAGCACTTATATTGGGTACAGGCGGAGTGTCTAAAGCTGTTGTCTACTCGCTCACACAAATGGGCATAGAGTATATTTTTGTTTCGCGCAAGGCAAGCGAAAAGGCCATTGCATACGAACAACTTACCGAGGAGATTATGCGTACCCACACACTCATAATAAACTGCACACCGCTTGGAATGGTGGGGCACGGCATAGACCAATGCCCCACAATCCCTTACGAGCAACTGAATGCAAGCCACCTACTGTACGACATAGTCTATAACCCCGAAAATACCCTATTCTTGCAAAAAGGAGCGGCACAAGGGGCAGCTACCAAAAGCGGATACGAAATGTGGTACCTACAGGCGTTGGCATCGTGGGAGATATGGAACAAGTAATTATTAAATAACACTATATGGGAAACACTTTCTATATGTTTTATTTTATCTCATTGAAACTATTATAGTTATAAATAAATAATTCAACATTCTTTACAAAAAGCCTTATAGACTATTCCCATAACGATGTAAAGCCAAATGCAATACCATCGAACAGGCCCATATCGGTGAGTTTAAGGTCGGGGATAGCGGGTAAAGCCATAAATGCCATAGTCATATATGGAGCATTTATAACACAGCCGAGTTCTTTTGCCATCTGTTTCAGTTCCAAATGACTCTTGGCAACCTCCTCGGCTTTAAGGGTTGTCATCAATCCGGCTATGGGAAGAGGAAGACATTTTATATCATTACCATTGCTAACCGCAATTCCACCTTTTTCGGAAATCAGTTTGTTTATTACATTTACTATGTCTTTGTCATCGCAGCCCACCGCTATTATGTTATGACTATCGTGTGCAATGGTAGAAGCCAATGCACCCTTATGCAAGCCAAAGCCTTTTATATATGCTACTTGGGGGGCAGCTGCAGCATATCGGTTATATACAACAAGTTTGGCTATACCCGCCTGCACGTCGGTAACTACATTTCCTTGTGCATTGCTCCTTGCAGCCACCACCTCTTTTCCTGTAATGAGAGAGCCCTCGACAGCTGTAATAACTTTCATATTTTCTCCTTCACACTTAACCAAGATGTCGGTTTCCTCAATCTCCTCGGCTTTGAATAAATTCATAGCCGAAGTTACTACAGCAACAGATGCGCATTGCAATGCATCGGTCACGCCTATATTGGCATTATATACCTCGTAGCCCTGTATGTATGTCGATAAAATCTTAAATTCATCAAGATTATTTACTATAATAAAATCGGCGGCATCGCCCTCTTTTAATAGACCGTTCTTAAGTTTATAATGTGTAACAGGGGTAAGGCAAGCAGTCTCAAGCGTTTCCCACAGAGGCATACCCTTTGCAACAGCCCTCTTTACAAGGCCGTTTATATATCCGATAGTCTCTACATCATCGGGATACATATCATCGGAGCAAAAGAGTAACTGCCCGGGGTATTCTTGTATCAAGGGGTAAAGAGCTTCGAAGTCGCATGCAGCACTTCCCTCTCTGATGATGATTTTCATTCCTAAATCCAATTTCTCCTTAGCCTCATCAATAGAGGTACACTCATGG
>JAGCKB010000143.1 GCA_017647725.1 Bacteroidaceae bacterium | reverse complement strand
CAAAGGTAGGTATGAACGATGGAGCAATGTTTGGCGAGGGAGGAGAAGGATTTATGCGTATGAACATAGGTTGTCCGCTATCTGTTGTTGAAAAAGCGATGAGGCAGATTAAAGTTGCATACGATAAACTATAACGTATAAAATAGCGACCTGAGAAGATTGACACCGGCGACTGCAATTATGTGGTCGCCGGTGTTATGTTATGTTTACTCAGGGTGAAATCGAACCTTAATCCACCATTCGGGCGATTAGTGACGGTAATTGTGCCGCCATGAAACAGAACAGCGTGTTTTACAATAGCAAGACCAAGCCCCGTTCCTCCTTTTTGACGGGAGCGCCCTTTATCTACGCGGTAGAATCGTTCGAAGAGGAGTGGCAGTTGCTCTTTTCCAACACCTTTCCCATCATCTTCAAAGCGAATACGAACCAGCTCTTGTGAGTTTTCAAGCAGTGTGATATAGATATTTTTACCTTCGGAATAGGCAATGGCATTCTCTGTGAGATTGCTAAATATTGAACCTATCAACGATGTATTTCCTTCAATTATAACCATCTCATTAAACTCGGTGTGCAGTATCAATCGTTCCTCATCGGGCATTACATTCAACTCTTCGGCTACCTCATTTATTATTTCGTTGATTATAACAGATTCCTTGCTAATTAAAGTACTTCCGTCCTCCATTCGGGTGATAAGTGAAACATCGTTGAGCAATCGGCGAAGACGCTCATTATGGGTGTAACAACGCTCTATAAGTTCCTGTCGTTTCTCTTCGCTTAATGTTATCCCCGACAGCAGTGTCTCGAGACAGACTTGAATTGATGCTACAGGTGTCTTTAGTTCGTGATTTATATTGTTTGTAAGTTGTCGTTTGAGACGATTTTTCTCTTGTTCGGCTTCATAGAGATTTACACGCTCAATATCCTTGCCGAGTTCGCGAGTGGTAAAGTATGCCACAACACTCATTACAAGTGTGATTGAAATCATCACAACTAAGAATGACCAATCCGCTTCAAGTAGGTCTTGCAAGGTGCTTGAATATGGGATAGCCGTACGAACAACAACTCGCTCGCCTCGTGTAGCCGAGTAGAAATACTCGCGTCCATCACTTGTCGAATGACGACTGATATTATACCCCTCACCCTTCGACAAAGCATTTGCCACTTCGGGACGATTTCGATGATTATCGAGTGAGTCGAGCGATAGGGTATTGTCGTAAACCACAGTACCCGAAAGAGCGATAATAGATATTCGCAGTTCTTCAAAGGGCTTGTCGTGGGTAGAAATATAATCTTCATACGGTAGACCCTCCTCAACAGTATCGAGCAGATGACGGTTGTATTGTTGAAGTTGTGCATTCAGGAACTCCGATTTATACTCCTTCTCACGCAGATATTGGAATCCGATAAAACAGAGCACAATTGCCCACGAAAAAGCGAGCAACATCAGAAACAGACGTTTGTGAAACGATATTTTAATCTCGGAAGCCATAGCCAAAACCTGAACGGGTTACAATATACGAGCCGTATGCACCAATTTTTGAGCGTAGTCGGGTGATATTGACGTCAATTGTACGGTCTAATACAACAACCTCATTGCTCCATACACGACTCATTATCTGTTCGCGCGAACAAATTTTTCCACGATGTTGAATCAAGTATGCAAGTAACTCAAACTCTTTTCGTGCCAACCTAACCTCCTCGCCATCGACCGTGCAGCGCTTAAACTCCAAGTCAAGACACAAACCATCAACAACCAATCGGTTGCTTTTTTCGGATAAGGTGTTATTTGTGTTTTTATGGTTGGATGTACGACGTAAAACACTCTTAACACGGGCTATGACATTACGTACGGTGTAGGGTTTCATAATATAATCATCGGCACCCAGGTTCAGTCCCATAATCATATCATCCTCAGTGTCACGAGCCGTACAAAATATAATGGGAATTTCGGCGGTAGCAACATCGGCTTTCAGCATTTTTGCCATCTTTATACCGCTTATTTCACCCATCATTATATCTAATAGGATAAGAGAGTACTCTTTTAGATCATAGGTGAGTGCTTGTTCGGCACTGAAGGCTGTATCTACATCATATCCCTCATTCTCGAGATTCAGTTTTAGGACCTCACACAAGGTCTCCTCGTCATCTACTATCAATATACGCTCTGTTGCCATATACCTATTTATATAATTACTCTGCAAAAGTACATAGATTCGACGAATGACAAAACGCCTTAAACAAGATTTAATAAAAATGTAATATTTTACTCACAGACAGCACTTCTTTCACAAAAGTCTAATTTTTTTGAAACATTTATGAAACAATTTTGCAATTACTTTGTAGTCGATAATTTTATATGATTTATGGAAGTATTACAAATCTTTACATTATTAGGAGCATTGGGTATGTTTCTTTATGGAATGAACCTGATGAGTTCGGGCCTGCAAAAGGCTGCGGGAGAAAGATTAAGAGGATTCTTGTCGGCTATGACATCAAATCCCTTTAAGGGAGTAATGACAGGTTTAGGTATCACAACAGTTATTCAGTCATCATCGGCGACTACTGTTATGGTCGTTAGTTTTGTTAATGCAGGACTTCTAACCCTTGCTCAAGCTATAGGGGTGATTATGGGAGCAAACATTGGTACAACCGTAACGGCTTGGTTGGTGTCTTGGTTGGGTTTCAAAGCCGACATATCTGTTTTAGCTGTACCTTTGATGTTGTTTGGCTTTCTTTTCTCGAACTCCAAAAAAGATCAGCGTAAGAATATAGGAGAACTAATCGTTGGCTTCAGCCTCTTGTTTCTCGGTCTTTCGTTTATGAAAGATTCGGTACCCGATTTGCGAGAAACGCCACAAGTGTTGGAATTTGTAAGTACCTGGTCATCTTATGGATTTAGTTCAGTACTTCTATTCCTTGCCTTCGGTACAATATTAACCCTTATTCTACAATCCTCATCGGCAACAATGGCAATTACGCTTATTATGCTCAGTATGGGCTGGATACCTTTCCAAATGGCGTGTGCTATGGTATTGGGTGAGAATATCGGTACAACTATCACTGCCAACATCGCTGCATCAATTGGTAACACTCAGGCCAAGCGTGCAGCTATGTCGCACACCATATTCAATGTATTCGGAGTTCTGTGGGCTTTGGTGCTCTATACTCCTTTCTTAAAGTTGGTGGGCATAATCATTGAGAATCTCTTTGGTCTGCCTAATCCCACAGCCGAGGGTTTTGCCGTTAGCGACTCTGTGTCGGCTGAGGGTACGGCTGCGCTGTATGGCCTTTCAATGCTTCATACGCTTTTCAATGTAATCAATACACTGCTTTTGGTTTGGTTTACGGGATGGATTAGCAAGGCTGTATGCTGGATTATCCGCACACCCGAGAATCAGGAGAAGGAGGTATTCCGCTTAAAGTATATCTCGGCAGGTCATTTGGCTACGCCCGAGTTGAGCGTGGAGCAGGCATTCGACGAGATTATCCACTTTGCAAAGATATCAAAGAATGGCACCAACTATGCCAAGTCGGCCATCAATGAGACCAATGCCGACAACTTCGAGACTCTGCGAGGTAAACTGGTGAAGTATGAGGAGATTTCAGACCGTATCGAGTTTGAGATTGCTTCGTTCCTCAATGGTGTGACTGCTGAGGAGATTAGTGCTGGCACATCAATGCAGATTAAATCGATGTATAAAATCATTGGCGAGTTGGAGTCGTTGGGAGATTCAGGAGAGGCTATTAGCCGTATATTGTCGAGAAAGAATATACACAAGAAGTCATTCGACGCAGAGGCGATTAAGAATCTTAACATTATGGTCGATGCAGTTATCTATGCATACGATGTGATGATTGAGAATCTTGAGGCAGCACATAAGGGAACATTGACCAATATTGCTAACGCTTACAATGCTGAGTCTCATATCAACGCTCTGCGAAACAATTACCGAGATGCGGCAGTTGAGGAAATTGACAATGGTAACAAGAATTACCAGACAAGCGTTTACTATATGGATATTATGAATGAGTTGGAGCATATGGGTGACTATATGATTAATGTTTCTCAGGATTTGGAGCGAGCTTTTATTCACAAATAGTAAGATTGTCATTATATGGCGTGAAGCGTGTCCGGAATTTGGGCACGCTCTTTTTGTTTCATACTGTTACGGATTCTTTAACCAAAGCCTAATTTTTTTGAAATATTTATGAAATGTATTGCCGATACTTTTGCAGTGTCAATTTTAAACAATAAAAGAAAATGAAAACAAAAGTAATCTTGGCAGGTCTTTTAACCTGCATCGGCATCGGCGCAAAAGCGCAAGACGTGAAAACAATGGAACCTAAGGGCAAAGCGATTGTTCAGGTGTTTGGAAATTTCCACACAGGTTTTGGAGCAGAAAACAATGACCGAGGCTTCGAGCTGGAGCGTAGCTATCTGGGCTATGAGTACAACCTTGGCAAAGGTCTTTCTGTTAAGGGTGTGATGGATATCGGCAAATCGAGTGATGTATCCGATTATCAGCGTATCGCTTACATCAAGAATGCAATGGTATCTTTGAAAAGGGGAGCACTGACACTCAATGGTGGTTTAATCTCGACCACACAGTTCAATTTCCAGGAGAAATTTTGGGGGTATCGTTATATTATGAAGTCGTTCCAGGATGAGTACAAGTTTGGCAGCAGTGCCGATTTAGGTCTTTCTGTAGCTTACAAGTTTGCCGATTGGGTATCGGCCGATGCAATTATTGTGAATGGCGAGGGTTACAAGAAAATTCAGAAAAATGATGGACTTAACTACGGTTTAGGCATAACACTTACCCCAATCAATGGTTTTCAGATTCGCCTCTATGGAGGATTGAACGAGAGTGGTGAAGAGGGTAAAAAGGATATTACAAATTTTGCTGCATTTGCAGGATACAAACACGAGAAATTTACGATTGGAGCCGAATACAACCAAATGTGGAATGCCTCATATACAGATGGTGCCGACCAGAATGGTTATTCAATCTTTGCTTCGGCTAAATTATCTAAGACTTCTGACATATATGCACGATTCGATGACTTATACTCTAAAGACGATTGGAACATCGCAAAGGATGAGCAAGCTGCAATCCTAGGTGCACAATTCAAACTCGGTAAATATGTAAAGGTTGCTCCTAATTTCAGAATGAGTATACCCAAAGCAGATGGTGCAAAGAATGTCTACTCGGCATATATAAACTGCTATTTTGGATTGTAATATAACCTTTTTAATAAGCGAAATAAATAAACATTTAATACACAATTATTATGAGAAAGTTTTTTTCATCAGTAATGACATTAGTGATTGCCCTTGCTTTTGCAGCTTGTAGCGGTAATATAAACAATGAGGGTCGTAATGCACAGGAGCTTTCGGGTGCGGGTGCAACATTCCCACTACCATTCTACAATGTTGTTTTCGAGCAGTTTGGTCAAGTAAATGGCGACCAAGTAGCATATGGTGGTATTGGTTCTGGTGGTGGTGTCCGTAACCTACACGATAAAATTGTCGATTTCGCAGGTAGCGATGCTTTCCTCTCGGACAAAGAGATGGCAGAGATAGCTCCTGTAGTACATATTCCCACCTGTATGGGCGCTGTGGTTCTTGCTTATAACCTCGATGGGGTACAGGAGTTAAAACTATCGGGCGAAGTGATTGCCGACATATTTGCCGGCGAAATTAAAATGTGGAACGATGAGCGTATTGTGACACTCAATCCCGATGTAAAACTACCCGAGGAGTCTATCATCCCTGTTTATCGTTCGGACGGTTCGGGTACTACTTTTGTATTCACCGATTATCTTACAAAGGTTAGTTCGATGTGGGCTTTAAAGTATGGTGCAGGCAAATCGGTAAACTTTCCATCGGGACAGGCAGCGAAGGGCAATCCAGGTGTGGCAGGTGTGATTAAAAACACAAAGAATACTATCGGTTATGTAGGCTCGGAGTATGCCTTTGCACAGAAGATACCTTATGCACTCGTTAAGAATCAGCGAGGAGAGTTTGTTAAGGCATCATCGGCAACAATCTCGGCTTCGGCATCGGGCGAAATTCCTGCCGACACACGCTGCTCAATTACAAATGCAGATGCCGACGATGCATATCCCATCTCGACCTTCACTTGGATGATTATCTATAAAGAACAGAATTACTCCGACCGCACAAAAGAGCAAGCCGAAGCAACACTCGACCTACTGAGATATATCCTCTCGGATGAGGCGCAACACATTACCTCGGAGGTACATTATGCTCCGCTGCCGGCAAAAGCAAAGGAGTTGAGCCTTACAAATCTGAAGACCGTTACATACGACGGAATCTCAATATTGCAATAACAAAAATGCTATGAACGATAAATTATACAAAATCCTATTGTTCGCAGCTGCATTGATAATGCCGATAGTGTGCGGGGGCATAATGTATGCCCTCGTCACCGACGCATACGACGCATTCGAGCATTTTGGATTCTTCAAGTTTCTAACCTCCTCGCAGTGGAGCTACACCGAGGGAGCAGAACAGTACGGCGCATTACCGTTTATTACGGGTACGCTAATGACAACTCTGTTGGCTCTTATTTTTTGTATACCGTTTTCACTACCCGTTGCACTGTTTGTTGGCGAGTATTTCAAAGGAACACGCATTGCCGCTATATTAAGTACCATAACCGACCTTTTGGCGGGTATTCCCTCTATTATTTATGGTTTGTGGGGATTCTACACTTTGCGTCCGCTTATTATGGCACTCAATATTTCGCCACAGGGTTCGGGCATATTGACCGCTTCGTTGGTGCTGGCTATTATGATTGTCCCATACGCAGCCTCGCTAAGTGCCGAGTTTATCAAAATGGTGCCAAACGATTTAAAGGAGGGAGCATATAGTCTTGGAGCAACTCGTGCCGAAGTTATTCGCAAGGTGGTATTTCCCGTTGTCGGCTCAGGTATCTTTTCGTCGTATATTTTGGCTATAGGTCGTGCATTGGGCGAGACGATGACAGTAACAATGCTCATTGGAAATACTAACAATATCCCCGATTCAATCACATCGACAGGAAACTCAATGGCTTCTATTATCGCCAACCAATTTGGAGAGGCCGATGATTTAAGGCTCTCTTCGCTAATAGCCATAGCATTGATATTGTTCCTGATTACAGCATTAATCAATTTGATTGGCAAAATAATGATTAAACGAGCAAGAATAGCATAACTATGGATAAGTTAAAAATTAGAAATCGTTTGGCTAAAGATAAGGCATTACTGTGTGGGGTGTGTATATTAGCTGCCCTTACAGCTGTTCCTCTGTTCGCTATTTTGGGAGAAGTTTTTCTGCGTGGTTACGACCAGCTTTCGTGGTCGTTCTTTACCGAGCCTACACCAACAGCCTATAAAGCGATGAAAGCAATAGAGGCAGGCGAACCAATTCCCGGCGGCATTGCAAATGGAATTATTGGAACGATGCTTATGTTAGGTATGGCAGCAGTCATAACTATTCCAACAGGTATCTTATGCGGTGCATATTTGGCCGAGAATTCCAAAAACAGATTCGCTCAAACAGTAAGTTTTCTCACCGACCTGCTTCAAGGGACACCCTCGGTTATTATTGGTATTGTCGTTTACATCTGGGTAGTCGTTCCAATGAAGAGCTATTCGGCTATTGCCGGTAGCGTGGCACTTCTTATTATGATGTTACCACTTATTATCCGTTCCACTGAGGAGACTTTGAAGATTCTACCTGCATCGCTCAAAGAAGCAGGTTTAGCACTTGGAGGTAATCGCGCCAGTGTAATGCTGAAAGTACAGCTCCCCGCTGCCTTCGGAGGTATCTTTACGGGTGTTCTGTTGGCTATCTCGCGCGTAATAGGTGAAACGGCTCCACTTATGTTTACTGCACTTGGTTGTTCGTTTATCCGCTTTGCGGTTGACAAACCGATATCGGCAGTGCCTCTGCTTATATGGGAGTTTTTCAACGACCCCAATCTACAAGAGCTAATTTGGGGTGCATCTCTCTTCTTGTTATTATTTGTTCTTACATTGAATCTTACAGCTAAATTATGGTGCGCCCATAATCAACAGTAAAGTAATATATTGCAAAAAATGGAATCAATAACACCTATACTTGAGTTTAAAAAGACTTGTGTATCATACACCAAGCAGACAATGGCGGTAAAATATGTGTCGGCAAGTATCGACAGAAATACTATAACAGCTATAATGGGACCATCGGGTTGTGGTAAAAGCACATTATTGCGTACCGTAAACCTTATGCACAACCTATATCCCAATATCCGCGTCGACGGTGAAATCTTATTGAATGGAGAGAATATCCTTTCGATGGAACCCATTGATGTACGTCGACGTGTGGGTATGGTCTTCCAGCGACCAGCTCCATTCCCTACAATGAGCATCTACGACAATGTGCTTTCGGGCTATGCACTCAATGGCATACGCTTGTCAAAAACAGAAAAAAATGAAACCGTTGAACGTTGTTTGAGGAACGTAGCACTATGGGACGAGGTAAAAGATGTACTGAATAAGAAAGGTACATTCCTGTCGGGTGGTCAGCAACAGCGTTTGTGTATCGCCCGTGCATTGGCGATGAAACCCGATATATTGCTGATGGACGAGCCAACCTCGGCTCTTGACCCTATCGCAACGGCTCACATTGAGGAACTTATGCAGGAACTTCAAAAAGAGGTGACTATCCTTATTGTTACTCACAATATGGGACAAGCAATGCGAATATCATCGAAATCGATGTTTATGTATCTGGGCGAATTGGTCGAGTATGGCGACACTGCTACAATGTTCTCGAATCCTTCGGACGAGCGCACCAAAGCCTACCTTACCGGAAAAATAGGTTAATAGGGTTATCTTGTCGGTAGAGAATCTGTTCTAAACTTTGCGTGAGGAATTCCCAAAAATCATTGGGAATTCCTCACGCAGGTATTATAAACAATATCTTTACTATTAAGACTCGGGAGTGCTTTCATTCTCATACTCATCAAGATTGTCGTTCCACAGATAGTGGTGTGTCTCCTTAACAAGTACTTTTGAAAGAACAAACAGAGGAATAATATTTGGTATAATCAT
>JAGCKB010000142.1 GCA_017647725.1 Bacteroidaceae bacterium | reverse complement strand
GTGTTCCGCAGTCGACCGAGACGATGTCTCCCTCTTTAAGCGGAACGTCGTTTGGTATTCCGTGTACCACAACATCGTTTACCGATGCACAGATAGAACCCGGAAATGGAACACCTTCGTGGTTGGGATACCCTTTAAACGTAGGTATTGCTCCATTGTCACGGATGAACTCCTCGGCAACTCTATCGAGTTGCTTGGTTGTAACACCCGGCTCTATAATTTTTGCTACTTCGGCAAGCGCCTTGCCGACAAGCAGATTGCTCTGCCGAAGTAGCTCTATCTCGTCTGCTGTTTTAAGAAATATCATTCTTAGCTCTACAAATTAACCTACACGACCTTTAATACGACCCGAGCTCAAAAGTCCATCATAGTGACGCATCAAAAGATGGCTCTCGATCTGCTGGAGAGTATCAAGTACCACACCAACGAGGATTAGGAGAGAAGTTCCACCAAAGAACGATGCGAACTCTGTCTGAACACCTAACAATTTACCAGCTATTGCGGGAAGAACCGCAATACCTGCAAGGAAAAGTGAACCGGGGAATGTAATGCGAGTCATAACAGTATCTATATACTCAGCTGTGGGTTTACCGGGTTTGATTCCGGGGATAAAACCGTTATTGCGCTTCATATCTTCGGCCATCTGAACAGGGTTAATGGTAATGGCTGTATAGAAGTATGTAAATGCAATAATCATAACTGCGAATATAAGGTTATAAAGCCAACCTGTATGATCCATCATATTGCGAACAAACCAAGAAGACTCGGCCTCAGTACCACCATAGCTTACGAAAGCCAATGGAATAAAGAGGATTGCCTGAGCAAAGATGATAGGCATTACATTCGCTGCATTAACCTTAAGAGGAAGATACTGACGAGCTCCGCTATATGTGGCACCCGAAGCCGACTGCTTTGCATACTGCACGGGTACGCGACGTGTTCCCTGAAGAAGAGCCACACCTGCACAAATAACTGCGACAAACATAAGGAGCTCAATAACGAACATTATCAAACCACCGCCGACAGCACCTTCAACACGAGAAGTAAACTCCTGTGTAATGGCTAAGGGGAAACGTGCAATGATACCAATCATAATGATGATAGATACACCGTTACCGATACCCTTATCGGTTATGCGCTCACCAAGCCACAAGATAAACATACTACCTGCAGCAAGGATAATTGTCGAACTTATCATAAAGAAAGTCCAATCGAGACCTGCGCCCAAAGCTGCACCTGATGTATGCTGAAGGTTCAGCAAGTATGAGGGAGCCTGGAATAGCAGGATGAAGAGCGTCAACCAACGTGTAATCTGATTAATCTTTCTGCGGCCGCTCTCACCTTCACGCTGCATCTTCTGGAAAGAAGGTACAGCGATTGCCAATAGCTGGACAACGATTGAAGCCGAGATATAGGGCATAATACCCAAAGCGAATATAGATGCATTCGAGAACGCACCTCCCGAGAACATATTAAGCAGTGCCATCAAACCTTCGTCTGTCTGGCTCTCAAGTGCACCCAACTTATTCGCATCGATACCGGGCAGGACTACAAAAGAGCCTACTCTGTAAAGAAAGACGAACAGCAGGGTGTACCCGATGCGAGTTCTAAGGTCTTCGATCTTCCAGATATTCTGTATTGTCTGGACGAATTTCTTAATCATTTTTTAAAGTTTTACTACAGTTCCACCTACTGCCTCGATAGCCTCGACAGCTTTAGCCGAGAAAGCGTGAGCCTCTACTGTCAGCTTAGCTGTGAGTGTACCATTAGCAAGTACCTTAACAAGCTGCTTGTCCGAAATAAATCCGGCAGCAACAAGTGTAGCAACATTAATTGTCTCAAGTGACTTGCTCTCGGCAAGAGCCTGGAGTGTAGACAAGTTAATAGCTTTATACTCTACTCGGTTAATGTTCTTGAAACCGAACTTAGGTACACGACGTTGCAGAGGCATCTGACCACCCTCGAAACCAATTTTCTTCTTGTAGCCCGAACGAGACTTCGCACCTTTGTGACCGCGTGTAGAAGTACCACCTCTACCTGAACCGGTACCACGTCCAATTCTTTTGCGAGCCTTGACTGCGCCCTCGGCAGGCTTAAGATTATTTAATTTCATAGTCAATTCTTTTTAAAATTAATTACTCTTCAACAATGGCAACCAAATGCTGAACTTTCTTAATCATACCACGAATAGAGGCATTGTCGTCGTGCTCAACCACCTTGTTCATCTTTGTGAGACCAAGAGCATCAAGAGTGAGCTTCTGTGTCTTGGGGGCACCGATACGACTTCTTACTTGCTTAATCTTAATAGTAGCCATTATAATCCTCCTTATCCGTTAAATACTTTATTCATACTGATACCTCTGTTCTGGGCAACCATACGTGCATCACGCATCTCGCTGAGTGCTGCAATAGTAGCCTTAACCAAGTTGTGGGGGTTAGAAGAACCCTTAGACTTAGCAAGAACGTCAGTGATACCTACGCTCTCGAGTACAGCACGCATCGCACCACCGGCAACTACTCCGGTACCGTGAGAAGCGGGCTTGATGAATACCTCGGCACCACCAAAACGAGCCGACTGCTCGTGGGGTACTGTGCCCTTGAGTACGGGAACGCGTACAAGGTTCTTCTTAGCAGCCTCTATACCCTTTGAGATAGCGGCAGTAACCTCGCTCGCCTTACCAAGGCCATAACCGATGATACCATTCTCGTTACCTACAACAACGATTGCCGAGAAACTGAATGTACGACCACCCTTTGTAACCTTAGTTACACGATTGATAGCAACCAATCTGTCTTTCAATTCTACGTCGTTTGCGACTTTTACTCTATTATTTACTGCCATATTCATTAGAATTTAAGACCTCCATTACGCGCAGCATCAGCTACCTCCTTCACTCTACCGTGGTACAGATAACCGTTACGGTCGAAGACAACGGTTGTAATACCTGCCTCCTGAGCCTTCTTAGCGATCATCTCGCCTACCTTAGCAGCCTGCTCTTTCTTGGGCATAGCCTCAAGACCAAGAGAAGATGCCGCAGCCAATGTGCGACCAGTCTGGTCATTTATAATCTGAACATAGATCTGCTTGTTGCTGCGGAAAACGCTCATACGAGGACGCTCGGCAACACCAAAAATCCTGTTGCGCACTCTATATTTAATCTTAGTACGTCTTTCTATCTTTGTTGTCATATGCTTACGATTTTACTAATTATTTTGCACCGGCCGATTTACCAGACTTGCGGCGGATTACCTCACCGACAAACTTAACACCCTTACCCTTGTAAGGCTCAGGCTTACGGAATGAACGGATCTTAGCACAAACCATTCCCAAAATCTGCTTGTCACAAGACTCCAAGATGATAAGAGGGTTCTTATTTCTCTCAGACTTTGTCTCGAACTTAATAACGTCAGCGGGAAGCTGCATATAGATAGAGTGAGTAAAACCAAGAATAAGCTCAAGTGTATTTCCGGGTTTCTCGTTTACACGATAACCTACACCAACAAGCTCAAGCTCCTTCTTGAAACCGGTAGAAACACCGATTACCATATTGTTGATGAGTGCTCTGTAAAGACCGTGATAAGCGTGCTCCTGCTTTGTAGCCTCGGCATAAGTCTTGCCATCGGCATATACGAGAACAATCTTATCCTCTTCTACATTAACAACGATAGAGGGGTCAACTTTCTGTGTAAGCTCGCCCTTGGGGCCTTTTACTGTTACTGTATTGTCCTCACTTACTGAGATAGTAACCTTCTCGGGGATACTGATAGGTAATTTACCAATTCTAGACATTGCTCAATTCCTCCTCATTAGTAGACGTAGCAGAGTACCTCACCACCAATTCTCTCGGCAGCAGCCTCTTTGTCTGTCATTACACCTTTGGATGTCGACAAAATAGCGATACCCAATCCATTAATCACTCTGGGCATATCCTTGTATCCCGTATAACGATGCAAACCGGGGGTAGAAACGCGAACGAGGTTCTTGATAGCGTTCACCTTGTTTACTGCGTCGTACTTCAGGGCAATCTTAATGGTGCCCTGGGGGCCATCCTCTACGAACTTGTAGTTCAAGATGTAACCCTTCTCAAAAAGAATCTTTGTAATCTCCTTTTTGAGGTTAGAGGCAGGAACTTCAACCACTCTGTGCTTTGCTTGAATGGCATTTCTCAACCTCGTCAAATAATCTGCAATAGGATCTGTCATAAAAATTAATTTTAAATTGATCAGGACTTCCCTGACAATATTTATATTAAACACTCAGAAAATTTACCAACTTGCTTTTCTAACACCGGGGATAAGACCCTGTGATGCCATCTCACGGAACTGAATACGAGAGATGCCGAAGAGACGAATATAACCCTTGGGACGACCGGTGAGCTTGCAACGGTTGTGCATACGGATGGGGTTAGAGTTCAAAGGCAGTGACTGAAGTTTGCGTGCTGCCTCGTAAGCCTCTTCGGGAGAACCTGTGTTGATGATCTTCTTAAGAGCCTCACGCTTTGCAGCGTACTTCTTTGTCAACTTTGCACGCTTTACCTCGCGCGCCTTCATTGATTCTTTTGCCATAGTTTGTTATGAATTTTTAGCGTTCTTGAAAGGTAAACCAAACTCCTTGAGCAATGCATAACCCTCTTCATCGGTCTGAGCGGTAGTAACAAATGTAATGTTCATACCGTTAAGACGCATGATGTTGTCGATGTTAATCTCGGGGAAGATAATCTGCTCCTTGATACCAAGTGAGTAGTTACCGTTACCGTCGAACTTGCTCTCGATACCCTTGAAGTCGCGGATACGAGGAAGAGCAACACGGATAAGGCGCTCCAAGAACTCGTACATACGCTCACGACGCAATGTAACCATAACGCCGATAGGCATCTTCTTACGAAGTTTAAAGTTAGAGATATCCTTGCGTGACACAGTAGCAACAGCTTTCTGACCTGTGATAGCGGTAATCTCGTTAATTGCAACGTCAATAATCTTCTTATCCTGTGTAGCTGCACCAAGACCCTCGTTGATAACGATTTTCTTGAGTACGGGCACCTGCATAGGTGAAGAGTAGTTGAACTGTTTCATCAAAGCCGGAGCAATACGCTCGGCATATTCTTTCTTAAGGCTGGCTGTATTACTCATTACTTGATCTCCTCTCCTGATTTTTTAGCATAACGAACCTTTACACCCTCCTCGTTAACCTTGCGACCAACACGTGTGGGCTTGCCACTCTTGGGGTCGATGAGGTTAAGGTTGGAAACGTGAATAGCGGCCTCCTGTTTTACAATACCTCCGTGGGGATTCTTGGCGCTGGGCTTCGTGCTCTTTGAAACCATATTAACGCCCTCTACGATGGCACGGTCTTTCTCTACGAGAACTTGGAGCACCTTACCGGTTTTGCCCTTGTCCTCGCCAGAGTTTACATAGACCATATCACCTTTCTTGATATGTAACTTTTTCATTACTTCTCTATTTTTTAAACATTAAAGTACCTCGGGTGCCAACGATACAACCTTTGTATACTGGGTTGCACGAAGCTCACGGGCTACCGGTCCGAAGATACGGCTGCCGCGCATCTCGCCGGCGTTATTAAGTAGTATGCAAGCGTTGTCGTCGAAGCGGATGTATGAACCGTCCTGACGGCGAACCTCTTTCTTAGTACGAACGATGAGTGCCTTTGAAACCGCACCCTTCTTCATATCGCTCGAGGGGATGACGCTTTTTACAGCGACAACGATAACATCGCCTACAGAAGCATATCTACGACGTGTACCACCAAGTACACGAATACACAATGCCTCCTTAGCACCACTGTTATCACATACTGTAAGTCTTGATTCAACCTGTATCATAATTACTTAACTTTTTCGATGATTTCTACTAATCTCCATCTCTTTGTCTTGCTCAAAGGACGTGTCTCCATAATGCGGATTGTATCGCCAACAGAGCACTCATTCTTCTCATCGTGTACGTGATATTTCTTTGTTCTGCTCACGAACTTGCCATAGATGGGGTGCTTCTCCTTGAATTTAGCTGCAACGGTAACAGTCTTGTCCATCTTATTGCTGAGAACGATACCGGTGCGCTCTTTTCTTAAATTTCTTTCCATAGGTGCTCTTTATTTTTGATTTAATTCGCGAGTACGCAACTCACTCTTCATACGTGCGATACCGCGACGTACTTTCTTCAACTCCTCGGGGTTCTCCAGGGGTGAAATTGCGTGATTCAGTCTCATTTGAGCATAACGTGCAACCTCGGCCTCAACTCTTTCCTTGAGCTCAACGGTAGAGAGCTCCCTAATTTCTGCTATCTTCATAATTATGCTTAATTTTGAGCGTCATAATCGCGTCTAACAATAAACTTAGTTGTAACAGGAAGTTTCTGAGCGGCAAGACGCAATGCCTCTTTAGCTGTCTCATAAGGAACTCCCTCTACCTCAATAAGGATGCGGCCGGGTGTGATAGGGAATACAAAACCCTCGGGATCTCCCTTACCCTTACCCATACGTACGTCAGCGGGCTTACGTGTGATGGGCTTATCGGGGAAGATACGTATCCAAACCTGTCCCTGACGCTGCATATAACGTGTAACGGCGATACGGGCTGCCTCAATCTGACGGCCGTTCAACCATTTATACTGCAAGCACTTGATACCGAATGAGCCAAAAGCAAGCTGATTTCCACGCTGTGCGTAGCCCTTGGTAACACCATGCTGCACTCTTCTATATTTTGTCTTTTTAGGCTGTAACATAATTCTTGAAATTCAATTCGTTAGCGATTGTTGTTTTTCTTACGTTTGAAGTTTCTTCCGCCAGCCTGGTTGTTGCTGAAGCCGTTCTCTTTGCTAGCTGCAAAGTTAGGTGCGAGGTCTCTCTTCTCATATACCTCACCACGGCAGATCCAAACCTTGATACCGAGCAAACCAACCTTTGTCAAAGCCTCTGTCTGACAATAGTCAATGTCGGCACGGAATGTGTGCAAAGGAGTACGACCCTCCTTATACATCTCAGAACGTGCCATCTCGGCACCATTCAAACGACCTGAAATCTGTACTTTGATACCCTCGGCACCCATACGCATTGCACTTGCAATAGCAGTCTTGATTGCGCGGCGGTAAGCTATCTTACCCTCTACCTGACGTGCGATGTTATTCGCAACGATGTTAGCATCCAACTCGAGTTTCTTAACCTCGAAGATATTAATCTGGATGTCCTTATCGGTAATCTTCTTCAACTCCTCTTTCAGCTTGTCAACCTCCTGACCGCCCTTACCAATGATAAGACCGGGCTTTGCGGTGCAAACAGTGATAGTAACGAGCTTCAAAGTACGCTCAATGACAATTCTCGATACGCTAGCCTTGGCCAGACGTACATTCAGGTAATTTCTAATCTTTGAATCCTCAACCAACTCGTCACCGTAGTTTTTGCCACCGTACCAATTGGAATCCCATCCTCTGATGATACCCAAACGATTACTTATCGGATTAACCTTCTGTCCCATGCTTTCTACTTTTAATTGTCATTATTTACTTTAGTATCCACGTAGATTGTAACGTGGTTGGAACGCTTGCGGATTCTGTATCCGCGACCCTGAGGTGCAGGACGCATACGGTAGAGTGTACGTGCCTCATCCACAAAAATCTGTGAGATGTAAAGCTCGCCATTCTCGGCCTTACGCTCGTTCTTCTGCTCCCAGTTTGCAATAGCCGAACGCAACAATTTCTCAACGTTCGCGCTTGCAGCCTTTGTCGAAAATTTCAAGACGCCAAGTGCACGGCCAACTTCCATTCCGCGAACCATGTCGGCAACAAGGCGCATCTTGCGGGGTGAAGAGGGGATATCTCTTGCACTGGCAAAATACAGACTCTTGCGAGCCTCTTTTTTCTTGTCAGCAGCTAATTTCTTTCTTGCTCCCATTATTATATTCTATTTTATTTCAATTTTTTAAAAGTCTGATTACTTTTTGCGGTTACCAGAGTGACCACGGAAAGTACGTGTGGGCGCAAACTCACCCAACTTGTGACCTACCATATTCTCTGTAACGTAAACAGGGATGAATTTATTACCGTTATGAACAGCGATAGTGTGTCCCACAAAATCGGGAGATATCATAGAAGCACGAGCCCAAGTCTTGATGACCGATTTCTTACCGCTCTCGTTCATGGCAAGCACTTTGCTCTCCAATTTTACATTGATATAGGGACCTTTTTTTAATGAACGACTCATATTATTACAAAAATTTCCTTATTATTACTTCTTTCTTCTCTCGATAATATACTTTGTAGACTGCTTCTTGGGTGCACGAGTCTTAAGACCCTTAGCGTACAAGCCCTTACGAGATCTAGGATGACCTCCTGAAGCACGACCTTCACCACCACCCATGGGGTGATCAACGGGGTTCATATCAACACCACGGTTGTGAGGACGACGGCCGAACCAACGTGAGCGACCTGCCTTACCTGAGCTCTCAAGTGCGTTGTCAGAGTTACCTACTGTACCAATTGTTGCACGACAAGTACCGAGGATACGACGAACCTCGCCCGAAGGAAGCTTGATAACACAGTAGTTCTCCTCACGAGAAACGATCTGTGCAAAGTTACCAGCCGAACGAACAAGCGCTGCGCCCTGTCCGGGACGGAGCTCGATATTGTGAACTACAGTACCGATGGGAATTGACTTCAAAGGAAGTGTGTTACCCAACTCGGGAGCAACATCAGCACCCGACATCAGAACTGCACCAACCTCGAGACCGTTGGGAGCAATAATATAACTTTTTTCGCCATCAGCATAATAGAGCAATGCGATTCTAGCCGAACGGTTAGGATCGTACTCGATGCTCTTTACTGTAGCGGGAACACCATCTTTATTTCGCTTGAAATCGATGAAACGCAGTTTGCGCTTGTGACCGCCGCCACGATAGCGCATTGTCATCTTACCGGTGTTATTACGACCGCCGGTTGAGCGTTTACCAACTACGAGCGATTTCTCTGGTACCGTAGCAGTGATCTCTTGAAAGGTACCAATAATCTTGTGTCTTTGGCCCGGTGTTGTAGGCTTAAATTTACGTACTGCCATCTTCTATATTAAATGTTACTATAAAAATCAATAGTATCGCCCTCCTTAAGTGTGACGATAGCCTTCTTAACAGCGATAGTGCGGCCTTTCACAAAGCCAGCCTTAGTGTAACGGCTCTTGTTCTTGCCATCGTAGTTCATTGTGTTAACATCAACTACTGTTACATTGTAAATCGCCTCGATCTCTTTCTTTATAACCAACTTGTTAGCCTCGGGACGAACAATAAATCCGAAACGATTAAGCTTGTCGGTAATACCGGTCATCTTCTCTGTGACCAAAGGTTTAATCAATACTCCCATCGTTTTAAGCCTCCTTCTTGGTTAGTGTGTTGTTAATTGCATCCAACGAGCTCTCAGCTATAACAAGCACATCGGCGTTCATAATCACGTATGTGTTTATGTCCGACGCAATTGCCACGCGAGTTCTCTTAAGATTGCGAGCTGACAAATATACTGATTTATTTGCAGATGGTAATACAAAAAGCTGCTTTTTTTCAGAAACGTTAAGATTATTTAACATCTGAACGAACGATTTTGTGCTGGGAGCCTCAAAATTGAAGTCCTCAACAACAATAATAGCATTCTCAAGAGCCTTCTGTGAAAGAGCCGACTTACGAGCCAACTGCTTTACCTTCTTGTTCAGTTTGAAACGATAATCACGGGGCTGGGGGCCGAATACACGAGCACCACCTACGAGCAGAGGTGAGTTGATATCACCGCGACGAGCACCGCCACCGCCCTTCTGACGGCCGAGCTTACGTGTTGAACCCGAAATCTCACTTCTCTCCTTAGACTTGTGAGTACCCTGACGATGGTTAGCAAGATACTGTCTAACGTCCATGTATACTACATGCTCGTTAGGCTCTATGCCGAAGATAGACTCGTCTAATGTAACCTTTCTACCGGTGTTCTCACCTTTTATATTTAATACGCTAAGTTCCATTATTTCTCGACAATTACGATTGAACCATTGTAACCTGGAACAGAGCCTTTTATTACCAAAAGGTTGTGCTCAGGTATCACTTTTAACACCTGGAGGTTGTGTGTAGTAACACGTGCGTTACCCATCTGTCCACCCATGCGAAGGCCCTTAAATACCTTTGCAGGATAAGAACAAGCACCGATAGAACCGGGCTTGCGAGCACGGTTGTGCTGACCGTGAGTAGCCTGACCTACACCACCAAAGTTGTGACGCTTAACAACACCCTGGAAACCTCTACCCTTAGAAGTACCTACTACTGTAACAAATACAGTGTCGGCAAAGAGGTCAACTGTGACAACATCGCCCAATTTGAGCTCTGTATCAAAATCCTTGAACTCGGCCAAGTGTCTCTTGGGAGTTACACCTGCTGCATTGAAGTGACCTGCGAGTGCTTTGTTAACGCGGCTCTCTTTCTGATCCTGAAAACCGAGCTGAACAGCTGCATAGCCATCTTTCTCTACAGTCTTTACCTGTGTAACTGCGCAAGGACCTGCTTCGATAACGGTGCATGGGATATTCTTGCCATCGGCACCGAATACGGACATCATTCCGACTTTTTTTCCTAATAATCCTGGCATTTCAGTTTTGATTTAATTTGGTTAATAATGTTCTTTCTAATTAGACTTTGATTTCTACCTCTACACCGCTGGGCAACTCGAGCTTCATAAGAGCATCAACTGTCTTAGCTGTTGAGCTGTAGATGTCGATGAGTCTCTTGAAAGAAGAGAGCTGGAACTGCTCACGAGACTTCTTGTTAACGAATGTCGAACGGTTTACTGTAAAGATACGCTTGTGTGTAGGCAAGGGTATGGGACCGCTTACGCTAGCACCTGTTGCTTTCACTGTCTTAACAATCTTCTCAGCAGACTTGTCTACGAGGTTGTGATCGTAAGATTTGAGCTTGATTCTAATTTTCTGACTCATTTCTGATTTAGATTAATAATTATTTATAATTGCCTGTCGGTTAAGAGTCATTCGCTAACCGACAGGCTTTTTATATTACTTCTTAAGTTCCTCAAGAATTGTCTTGGTGATTGAAGCGCTCAACTGCTCGTGGTGGTCATAAACCATCGACGATGTTGCACGACCCGAAGTGATGGTACGCAAAGAGGTTACATAACCGAACATCTCGGCCAGAGGAACCATTGCCTTAACGATACGAGCACCTGTACGACTTGTCTCGAAGCCCTGCACAAGACCACGACGCTTGTTAAGGTCGGCGATTACATCACCCATGCTCTCCTCGGGAGTAACTACCTCAAGACGCATAACGGGCTCAAGGAGTACGGGGTTTGCCTTAAGACAAGCGTTCTTGTAAGCCTGAATAGCACAAACCTCGAATGAGAGCTGGTCAGAGTCAACGGGGTGATAACCACCGTCGAGAAGTGTTACCTTGAGGCTGTCCATAGGATAACCTGCGAGTACACCCGACTTCAATGCGCTCTGGAAGCCCTTCTGTACCGAGGGGATGAACTCCTTAGGTACGTTACCGCCCTTAACCTCGTTAAGGAACTGCAAGCCACCCTCTTTGAAGTCCTCATCGGCGGGACCAACAGAAACGAGAATCTTCGCATACTTACCCTTACCACCGGTCTGCTTCTTGTAAGTCTCATCAACCTGAACTGTCTCGGTGATAGCCTCTTTGTAGCTAACCTGGGGACGACCCTGGTTACACTCTACATTGAACTCACGCTTCAGACGGTCGATGATAATCTCGAGGTGAAGCTCACCCATACCCGAGATAATTGTCTGACCCGACTGCTCATCGGTCTTAACGGTAAATGTGGGATCCTCCTCAGCGAGCTTGGCAAGACCGTTAGCAAGCTTGTCAAGGTCTTTCTGAGTCTTAGGCTCTACAGCGATAGAGATAACGGGATCGGGGAAGTCCATAGACTCCAGAATGATAGGACCGTCCTCATCGCAAAGTGTATCACCTGTACGAACATCCTTCAAACCGATAACAGCACCGATATCACCAGCGGGAAGAACCTCGATAGGATTCTGCTTGTTTGAGTGCATCTGGAACATACGTGAGATACGCTCCTTGCGACCCGAACGTGTATCGAAGATATATGAACCCGACTCAAGTTTACCTGAGTAAACGCGAACGTAGATAAGACGACCTACGAAGGGGTTTGTAGCAATCTTAAATACAAGAGCAGAAGTCTTCTCGTCTACGCTGGGACGACGCTCCTCTGTCTCATCGGTCTTGGGGTTAATACCCTCAACAGCCGCTGTATCAAGAGGTGAAGGAAGGAATGCACAAACAAAGTCGAGCAGAGGCTGAACACCCTTGTTCTTGAATGAAGAACCACAAGTCATAGGAGTAATCTCCATTGAAAGTGTTCCCTTACGGATTGCTGCGATAAGCTCCTCCTCGGTGATTGACTCGGGCTCCTCAAGAACCTTCATCATCAACTCCTCGTCAAACTCGGCAGCTGTCTCAAGAAGATGCTCGCGCCACTGGTTAGCCTCGTCAACGAGGTCAGCGGGAATCTCGCGTACCTCATAATCAAGACTACCCTCGGGGTAAACAAGAGCCTTCATTCTGATAAGGTCAACAACACCCTTGAATGTCTCCTCGGCACCAATAGGAATTGTTACAGGACAGGGATTAGCGCCAAGAATCTCCTTCATCTGACGCATTACCGAGAAAAAGTCGGCACCCGAGCGGTCCATCTTGTTAACGTAAGCAATACGGGGTACATTATACTTGTCAGCCTGACGCCATACAGTCTCTGACTGAGGCTCAACACCACCTACTGCACAGAATGCAGCGATAGCACCGTCGAGCACGCGAAGCGAACGCTCAACCTCGGCTGTAAAGTCAACGTGTCCCGGAGTATCAATCAAGTTAAACTTGTACTGCTGATCTTTCCAAGTCCAGAATGTAGTTGTAGCAGCCGAAGTAATGGTAATACCACGCTCCTGCTCCTGCTCCATCCAGTCCATTGTTGCAGCACCGTCGTGCACCTCACCAATCTTATGTGAGAGACCGGTGTAGAACAATATACGCTCCGATGTTGTTGTCTTACCAGCATCGATGTGAGCACTAATACCGATATTACGGGTAAATTGAAGTTCGTTTGCCATCTTCTTATACTGTTACGAATTAGAAACGGAAATGTGCAAATGCACGGTTAGCCTCGGCCATACGGTGCATATCCTCCTTACGCTTAAAGGCACCACCCTGGTTGTTATATGCATCCATAATCTCGCTGCAGAGTCTCTCTGACATAGACTTTCCACCACGCTTACGTGCGAAGAGAATCATATTCTTCATTGAAATAGACTCTTTACGGTCGGGACGAATCTCGGTAGGAACCTGGAAAGTAGCACCACCGATACGGCGTGACTTAACCTCTACCTTGGGAGTGATGTTCTCGAGAGCCTGCTTCCAGATTTCAAGAGGAGTCTTCTCCTCGTTCTTCATCTTGTTACCAACGAGCTCAAGAGCACCGTAGAAAATTGTGTACGATACATTCTTTTTTCCGTCATACATCAGATGGTTTACGAACTTAGATACCATCTGATCGTTGTAAACGGGATCCGGCAGGATCACACGTTTTTTTGGTTTTGCTTTTCTCATTTTGAAAAATCAATGTTTTGTTTGGGGTTGCGTTATTGCAATTCTTCAACGCCTCCACCGAGGCATTTACTCAACCTTTATAACTTCCAACAAACCAAAACGGTTATTAAAATTATGTCTGTGAGGACGTAACCTGTTATTTTTTAAAAAGCCTGTTCTCCTCATCTGCAGCTTTTACCAAATGCAATGAATTACTTCTTAGCCTTAGGACGCTTTGCACCATACTTTGAACGACGCTGTGTACGGTTAGCAACACCTGCGGTATCCAATGTACCACGGATAATGTGATAACGTACACCGGGGAGATCCTTTACACGACCACCGCGTACAAGTACGATTGAGTGCTCCTGAAGATTGTGACCCTCACCGGGAATGTAAGAGTTAACCTCCTTCTGGTTCGTCAAGCGAACACGAGCTACTTTTCTCATTGCAGAGTTAGGCTTCTTGGGAGTAGTTGTGTAAACACGAACACAAACACCACGACGCTGAGGACAGTTGTCGAGCGCGGGCGACTTGCTCTTATCTACAATTACATCCCTACCTTTTCTTACTAATTGCTGAATTGTAGGCATTTTGATAAATTTTTAGTTATATATTATTTTAAGTAATTTCTACATTAGTTTGCACTTTCGCGCATTTTGGCTTGCAAAGATAGACATTATTTTCCGAATGAAAAAATGATTTATGTATTTTTTATCATTTGCCAAGAAAATAGGCCTTTTAAAAGGCAACAAAAGCCACTATCTTCTACAATTTAACATTATTTAATGTTTTAAAGATACAGCAACAGCGTATTTAAGCAAAAAATATTAAAAGTAAGACCATATTCACACAGTAGAACAACAGCCCATATACATTATTATAAATAGAGGTGGCCTCTGTTACAGAATCTGACATCATTTAATAATTTAGAAGCTGTTTAGATTTATATCGTAAAGTTTTTTATAGAGCAAAAATTGGATGTTTATTTATATTTTAAGGGCGCATAGCGGGCTATGTAACCGCAAAAAAGAAACAAACAAGCATTTTTGAATATAAAAAACGACGAAACCGTCAGCTTCTATATGAATATTTTT
>JAGCKB010000141.1 GCA_017647725.1 Bacteroidaceae bacterium | reverse complement strand
TTCGTCGTTTTTTATATTCAAAAATGCCTGTTTGTTTCTTTTTTGCGGTTACATAGCCCGCTATGCGCCCTTAAAATATAAATAAACATCCAATTTTTGCTCTATAAAAACTTGACGATATAAATTTAAACAGCTTCTTAATTGTTGTGTCCGAGTTATAAATAACCTTAATGTTCTATACAAATTTACTCAACTTATTAATTTATAATCTTTTTTTTACTAACTTTGCGCTCTGAAAGCAAAAGTGCGTATCCCTATGCACAAACTTCCCTAAAACTCTAACTATATCAAACTCATTTATTATTATGGAGAGAACTCTAATCCTTATTAAGCCCAATGCTATACAGCGTGGGATTATGGGCGACATTGTAACTCGTTTCGAACGCAAGGGCCTTCGTATTGCAGGTCTGAAAATGATGTTTCTAACCGATGAGATTCTGGCCGAGCACTATGCTCATCTTGTTCAGCGTCCTTTCTACCCCTACTTGAAGGCCTCTATGCAGGCAGGTCCTGTAGTTGCGTGCTGTCTCGAGGGTGCCGAGGCTGTTGAGACTGTACGTCAGATGGTGGGTGTGACAAACTCGCGTAAGGCGCTTCCCGGTACTATCCGTGGCGACTTCTCAATGAGCGGAGAGCAGAATGTAGTTCACGCTTCCGACTCGGTAGAGAATGCTATCATTGAGATTAACCGTTTCTTCAAGGAGGGAGAACTCTTCGACTACGAGTGTGCTGTTACTCATTTCGAGTATGGTGGCGAGGAGACCTTAAAATATTTTGGTAAATAAACAGCGAATATACGTACAAATAAGATACTGCAAATTGAAAAAACTATTCAGACCTATTATCGTATCGGCTGCTCTTCTGTTGGCATCGGCAGGAGTGCAGGCGCAGGATTTGCTTGCGGCACAATCGCCGCTTGACAAGCAGATGGCTTTTGTCGACTCTATTGCGCTCAGGGATATGCTTCTTAACGAGGCTAATATGTTCCCTGCCGATGAGTTGTATGACGAGTGGTCGAATGACCACGTGCGTTTCAAAGCCGAGTTGCCCGACTCTTTCTGTGTCGACCTGCGTGGCTTTGCAATGCCAACAACAAATACAAAGATAACCGATATATTCGGCTACCGTCCCCGTCGTCGTCGCGTACACAATGGTATAGATATTAAGGTGTATGTAGGTGATACCATCCGTTCGGCTTTCGATGGCAAAGTGCGCATCGTGAAGAACCAGGGACGTCGCCGTGGTTATGGCAAATATGTCGTTATACGCCATAATAATGGTATTGAGACTCTTTACGGTCATCTCTCGAAGTGGTTGGTAACCGAAGGACAGAATGTAAAAGCCGGTCAGCCCATCGCTCTTGGTGGAAATACAGGACGCAGCAGTGGTTCGCATCTGCACTTCGAGACATTGCTCGCAGGAAAAAATCTTAACCCTGCGCTGATGTTCGATTTCGAGAAGCAGGATGTGACAGGCGACTTCTACACCTACCGTAAGGGCGTCTATCAAGAGATTGATAAAAAGACAGGTAAGATTGTCGAGAGTGCCGAGCCGCTCTATCACAAGGTGCGTAAGGGCGAGAGCCTATCGGTTATAGCACGTAAGTGCGGTGTTCCGGTAAATACTCTTTATCGACTCAATAAGCTCACTTCGCGCTCGGTGTTGCGTATAGGTCAAAGAATAAGATACAGATAAATTGAGATAATTTTCTCCTTAAAAAATCCGACAATTCCATTTTGTCGGATTTTTTTCGTATATATGCACCACGAGAGTGTTACAAATCACATTTTCGTTCGTTTAATATATATAAAGAGCTACTATGAATACGATTAAAAGACAATTATTGAACCTGCCACTGTTGCTTGCGTTGTTTTTGATTACAGGCTGTGAGCACGATACACATTTTATCGAGGATAGAATTGTTGGACGTTGGATAAGCGTGGAGGAGGACTATCATACCTATGTCGAGCGCACCTTGACGTTTACTGCCGGTGGGGACTGGTCTGGTACAATCCGCATTGAGTATAAATACGGCATTTCAATTGAAACCGATATGGGCGCTTATGACATACGTCACGATGAACTGTTACTCGAATCATATATTTATGACGATATT
>JAGCKB010000140.1 GCA_017647725.1 Bacteroidaceae bacterium | reverse complement strand
TCCATATCTAAAACACCCCTTACGGGTATAATAATATCTATTTTATTCAGAAATAATCCCTAACGGGATGTTTTTTCAATAGTACTATTTCCTCCGTCTTAAAACCCCTGACCGCTTATACATAGAAAGAGCTATAGTCCGGCCTTTAGAGAGGTGACATAGCAACTAAATATAAAACACAAAATTCATTTATATCTGGTAAGATTCGGAAAGGGCGAAGAGCGTCCGTGTCTTATTGGAAGAATTGTGAGGTGTTAGTAATCTTTGAGTCAAGTACCTTAGACTAAAGCATTGAACTATTAAACCACCAAGCTACAGTTGAAGAGACTGCTGCAAGGTGGTTCATTTTTTTTGGATAGTAAGAATTATGGTTTTAGTAAATTTATTGGTGCAACATAAACTCCATCTTCTCTTCTATATGCACCGCCTGTTGCTGTTAACACCATTAAGAAGGAAGGGCTTTTTTCATCACTCTTTTCTTCGATTTTTGATTTAAATCGTTTAAGCGAATTTGCACCAGCCTCTATTAGGTCATCTCCACCAAGTTTAATCTCTACTGCACCCCAACGGCCATCTTCAAGATGTATTACAGCATCACATTCCAGACCGGCATTGTCTCTATAATGCAACACTTCACCACCAAATGTTCCGGCATATATTCTTAAGTCCCTAACAGCCATGTCCTCAAAAAACAGTCCAAAGGTTTCAAGGTCACGCATCAAGTCCTCCGGCATAACTCCAAGTGCTCTGCAAGCTATTGAGGTATCTACGAAGTGCCTTGTTGGAGTTGAGCGGATTGAAGTCTTGGAGCGGATATTTGGATTCCAAGCAGGCATATCTTCAAGTATGTATAAATCTTGTAAAGCCTCTTTGTAGTCATCAAAAGTCTTCTCGTCCATCTTGCGTTCGTTGCTTTGTTTCACATCGGCTATGATGGTTGAGATTGCCGCCTCTGTAGAAATGTGACGGGCATAACTTCTTACAATCATTTTCAGCACCTCGGGTTTCTTATTCCTGAAACGTTCGTTCTCGCAATCCTCAAAAACAAAAAGTCCATTCCAATAGTTCTTTGTAATCTCAATGGAAATTTCCTCCGGAGCAAGTACCGAAATAGGCCATCCTCCACGACATATCAAGTATGCGACATCGTTCAGTGTAAAATCGCTATTCAAGTCCCACGGGAATTCATTACCTCCGATAAACAAATCCATCAAAGAAACAGTACCTTTTGATTCTTTGGATTCCCACAGGCTCATAGGACGCATCTTGACAGGAGTAATCCTGCCTGCTCCACTATGATGTACTTCTGTTTTATCAGCAGGGGTTGAACTACCTGTTAATATGTATTTACCGAATTCATAATTAAAATCAAGTTCATCTTTTACTTGATTCCATATATCCGGTGCTTTCTGCCATTCGTCAATCAATCTAGGTTTTTCACCTTGCAGAACAGCCTTTGGATTCATTCTTGCCATAGCAATACTTTGCTTTGTATTCAACTTGACAAAACTCTTTTGGAAGAGCATACAAGTTGTTGTTTTGCCGCAGAATTTTGGTCCTGCAACAACAACTGCACCCGATGTTCTCAATTTCAGTTCAATCTCTTTTTCAACTAATCTGCTATGGTACATAACTTTATGGATTTAATATTACGTTGTCAAAGATATACAAACAAACGATAATAAGCAACAATTCCGACAATTTTCAATTAATAATTCCTATGATTTTCAATATTGCGGCACTGATATTTTCAAGAACGTCCTCGATACTCTGCGAAAGTTGATAAAAAAATACAGTTTTCGCAGAGTATCGCCACTTTTTTCTCTCCATTTTGTACTCCTTCAAAGCCTTATATATGTAATAATCAACAATATAGTTAAACGAATGTGCTAAAAATATTTCATACATACATTTAATGTCATTTGGCTGTGTGGAAAACTGTTTGAAAATGGAAAAGGTGATATTTTTTTATGCTTCTCCCTATATAAAATATAGAATTATACTTTATGTTTTTACTCATTTGTTTATATTTGCGAAAAGCTACGATTGATATTTTAACAAATTCGTATGCATTGTTTGGCTCTTAATAAATTACTGCTATGAAAAAGACGCTGGGGCCTATCTCTTGCGAAACGAGTTCATCAAGTGATTATCCTCCCAAGAAGGTACTCTATGGCAACATTGTAGATGTGAAAGCACGTAAGGTGTTCCCGGGAGAATTAACAATATGTAGTGGTAAGGTGGTTTCGGTAAAGGAAACTGCCGGTGTATATGATACATATATCCTACCCGGTTTTGTCGATTCTCATATACATATAGAGAGTACACTTATGGTGCCCGAGAATTATGCTCGTATGGCAGTGGCAAATGGTGTTGTTGCAGCTGTGTGCGACCCTCACGAAATAGCCAATGTACTGGGTGTCGAAGGTATTGATTTTATGATAGACAATGGCAAGCAAGCGCGTTTCTATTTCAATTTTATGGCTCCATCTTGTGTCCCTTCCACTACATTTGAGACATCGGGAGCCACAATAGATGCGGAACAGGTGGCACAACTGATGCAACGCGATGATATTATGGGGCTTGCCGAGATGATGAATGTACCCGGTGTTGTGTATGATGATGCTCAGGTTTTGGCTAAACTACAGGCTGCCAAAGATGCCGGAAAACCTATAGATGGACACGCGCC
>JAGCKB010000139.1 GCA_017647725.1 Bacteroidaceae bacterium | reverse complement strand
CGATATGACCTTCCTTGTGCTTGCCCCCGGTGTAGAGATTATCACCCTTACACGCGATATGGCACTGACACGCGAGTATGAGGTAAACTACCTTAACGAGAATGGTTTCTATGCCGACTTCACAAAGCTAAAGTACTCTTACAATGTAGGTATCTGGGGAACATCAATCTGCGGTGGCGAGATTCTCGACTCGGCGCAGGGCCTCCCCGAGAGCGCTTACCTTAAGCAGGTTGAGAAGGATGGTGAAGAGGAGCTACGCCTCACATTCGAGAACGGCGAGCTAAAGGCAGTCAATGGCGAGGAGTTCAATGACCCCATCAAAGCTATTCAGAAGGTCGAGGAGATTGGTGCCCCCTACGGCATTGGACGCGATATGCACGTTGGCGACACAATAATAGGAATTAAGGGACGTGTAGGATTCGAGGCAGCAGCACCTATGCTCATCATCGGTGCACACCGTTTCCTGGAGAAATACACCCTCAGTAAATGGCAGCAGTATTGGAAAGACCAAGTTGCCAACTGGTATGGTATGTTCCTGCACGAGAGCCAATATCTTGAGCCTGTGATGCGCGACATCGAGGCTATGCTCGAAAGTTCGCAGCGCAACGTAACAGGTACAGCCATTCTTAAACTTATGCCCAAGCACTTCGAGACCGTTGGTGTAGAGTCGAAGAACGACCTTGTGAAGAACAAGCTTGGTGAATATGGCGAGATGCAGAAGGGCTGGACAGCCGAGGATGCAAAGGGATTCATAAAGGTAACCTCGACCCCCCTGCGTGCATACTATCTTAATCATCCCGACGAGAAAATGTAATTGTAACAGAGAGACTATGATAAAAGTTGGAATAATAGGAGGAGCAGGATACACCGCAGGAGAGCTTCTGCGTCTGCTTCTTATTCACCCCGATGTTGAGATATGTTTTGTACACAGCAGCAGCAATGCCGGTAACAAGATTACCGACGTACACTGCGGACTGCTTGGCGAGACCGACCTCGTCTTTACCGACGAGCTACCCCTTGAGAGCATAGACCTGCTCTTCTTCTGCACAGCACACGGCGACACACGCAAATTTATGGATAGTCACCAGCTACCCGATGAGCTTAAGGTAATAGACCTCTCGATGGACTACCGCATAAAGGGACAAGACCACGATTTTATATACGGGCTACCCGAACTTAACCGTCGCGACACCTGCAAGAGACGTTACGTAGCCAACCCCGGATGCTTTGCCACCTGCATAGAGCTTGCCCTGCTTCCACTTGCCAAAGAACATCTTCTTAAGGGCGATGTATCGGTAAATGCAATCACAGGAAGTACCGGCGCCGGTGTAAAACCATCGGCAACAACGCATTTCAGTTGGCGCAACAATAACATAAGCATCTACAAGCCTTTTGAGCACCAGCACATCCCCGAGATTATGCAGTGCATAAAGCAGTTGCAGCCCGACTACGACGGCTCTATCGATTTCATCCCCTATCGTGGCGATTTCCCCCGAGGAATATTTGCTACAGTAGTGGTAAAATGTGACAAGGAGATTGAGAAGCTATACAGCATCTACGAGAGCTACTACGAGCGCGACTCCTTTACACACGTTATCCCCACCCCGATAGACCTTAAGCAGGTTGTGAACACCAACAAGTGCCTTATTCACCTTGAGAAGCACGGCGACAAACTGCTTATAACCTCAATAATAGACAATCTGCTCAAGGGTGCAAGCGGACAGGCTGTACACAATATGAACCTGCTCTTCGGCCTTGCCGAGACGGTTGGTCTGCAACTAAAGCCCTCGGCTTTTTAAACGGAAGAAGATGAAACTTTATGATGTATATCCCCTCTTCGATGTAAACATTGTAAGAGGAAACGGCTGCAAAGTATGGGACGCCAACGGCACCGAATATCTCGACCTCTACGGCGGACACGCAGTAATTTCAATAGGACACTGCCACCCACGATACGTGGAGGCCGTGAGCCGTCAGGTGAGCACACTGGGATTCTACTCGAACTCGGTGGTAAATACCCTGCAAAGCAAGCTTGCCGAGACATTAGGCCGCATAAGCGGTTACGGCGACTATAGCGCATTTTTTATAAACTCGGGAGCCGAGGCCAACGAAAATGCACTTAAACTATCCTCGTTCCACAATGGACGCACAAGAGTAATATCGTTCAGCAAGGCCTTTCACGGCCGCACATCGTTGGCTGTCGAGGTAACCGACAATGCAAAAATAATTGCACCTATAAATGCCAACGGACACACCACATACATACCATTGGGCGATATTGAGGCAGTCAAAGCCGAGATAGCCAAAGGCGATGTAACAGCCGTCATAATCGAAGGCATACAGGGTGTGGGCGGAATCAGAATACCAGAGGTGCAGTTCCTTAGAGAGCTTCAAGAGGTGTGCAACAGCACAGGAACAACCCTTATCCTTGACGAGATTCAGAGCGGATGCGGACGCAGCGGAAAATTCTTTGCCCACCAATGGGCAGGCATACGCCCCGACATTATCACTGTTGCAAAGGGCATCGGCAACGGCTTCCCAATAGGCTGCGTGCTTATCAGTCCCAAGTTCACACCCTGGGCTGGACAGTTGGGAACAACATTTGGCGGTAACCATCTTGCTTGTGCCGCTGCACAGGCTGTGCTTGATGTAATGGACAATGAAAAACTCATTGACAACGCGAATACCGTCGGAGCCTATCTTATGCAGGAGCTATCCAAGATAGAGCGCATAAAAGAGGTTCGCGGACGTGGTCTTATGATTGGAATAGAGTTTAACGAACCGATAAAGGATATTCGTCGCCGACTGCTGTTCGAGGAGCACATATTTACAGGCGTAAGCGGCACCAATGTTATACGTCTGCTCCCTCCTCTTTCGCTCACAATGCAACAGGCCGAGGAGTTTATCACGCGACTGAAAAGAGTGCTCGCATAATAAACTGAAAGAAACTGTAGGATAAATGACTGTTATAACATAAAGAGCGACACTGCATATAAATCAGTGTCGCTCTTTATGTTAACTGTTTTACAGCGCCTTAGGCTTGTAAATATCGTTCCACCAAGAGGCATCATCCTTCAGCCATTTTGCGAACCACGCAAAGATGGTGTTCTGCCATTGGATGTATTTCCCGTAATCGAGAATGTGGTGGTCTTGTCCATTGACAAGCACCATTGCCGTCTCGCGTCCCAAAAGTTTCAATGCTGTAAACATTTGAATACTCTCGCCCACAGGTACATTTGTATCTACGTCTCCGTGCAGGAAGAGAATGGGAGTGTGAATCTTATCGGCATTATAAAGAGGACTGCGGTCGACGTAAAGTTCCTTATGACTCCACGGATAGCTGCGTGCCATACTCACCTCGCTGTAAGAGTAGCCCCAATAGCCCTCGCCCCAATAGCTTGTATGGTCGCTTATTCCTGCGTGTGATATTGCAGCTGCAAAAATATCGGTTTTTGTCTGCAGATATTGAGTCATAAAGCCACCGTAAGAGGCGCCGATACAACCAATCTTCTTTGCATCGACAAAGCTATGCTCGGCACAGAAACGCTTTGTACCCTCTATAATATCGTCGGCAGGGCCCTCACCTGCACTGTTCACGTGACGCGAACCAAACTCCTGTCCGAATCCACTGGCACCGCTGGGCTGAACAACATACACCACGTATCCCAATGCCGCGTAGAGATGATGAGGATAGCGGCTCGAGAAGTAACGGGACGTGGGACTGCAACCACCGTAGTAGTTTACCACCATAGGATACTTTCGCGAGGCATCGAAATTGGGTGGCAGATAGTAACGACCATAGATTGTATCGCCACGCGAACTAAGGAAATTCCAATCGATGCACTCGCCGAGCTTCACACCGGCGAGTTTTTCGTCAGCAGTATCCTCAAGCAGTTGTTGCTTGCCCTTACGAGTGTTCAACAGGTAGAGTCGTTGTGGGTTCATAGCGCTCTGTCCATAGTAAACCATCTGCGGTGCCGATGCAGCAACCGAAATATTGCTTACAAGTTCCTCACTTGCAGGCAGCTGCTCTATTCTACCGTTCACAGGATTCATTCGATGAAGGCTCACATAGTCGCGGTTTTCGGCTGTGAAGTAGATGTTACCGTCGCTACTCCACACCATCTGCTGTACGCTTGGGTTAAACTCCTTTGTCACAGGCTTCACCTTTCGGCTTGCGACATCCATTATAAACAACTGATAGTCGAACATATTGGGGAATTTACCCTCGGGAACAATATTACCGATGCCGTCAAATGACTCGGGCGAACCCTTTACGAGAATCTGTTTGCCATCGGGCGAGAATCTGGCATCACTTATGAAGCCATCGTCCTTGACAAGAGTCTGCACCTCCATAGTGGTAACATCTATCGTGTGAAGCGAGAATAGCGATGTAGGACGCTCGGTGAGACGGCTCTTGCTTGTCATAAAAAGCATATAGCGACCATCGGCCGATATATCCATCGCCCACGAATTATGGTAGCCGAATGTAAGAGGCTGCATAATACCGTCGGAGAGGTTAAAGCGGGCAATATACGAGCGGTTGCGCCACCCCGGCTGACGGTCGTCGGGTTCAAGAACCTCGTAAATCTCCTTACGCTCGGCAGGCCCCGCCTTGCTGAGCGAGAAGAGCAGATAATCCTCGGTAGGCGCAAAGCGGAAATAGCCCGAAGGCAGATTCTTCACAAGAACTGTCTCTGTAGCTGTTGCAGGGTCTACTGTTACAAGTTCGTAGCCCTCGACAGCACGGCGGGTGTAATAGTAACGGTTGCTCTTGGGCATCCACTGAAGATAGTCACTGCTCTGTGCAACAACCTTTCCCGATGCCACCTCCTTGACCTTGCTCACCGATGATGTCTGTCCACCCTTGTGGGTAGTGCGATAAGTGACAATCATATATTTTCCATTGGGCGAAAGTGTGGCACCGGCGATAGAAGTTCCGTCAAGGACATCGGATATTGAAAAATCGCGACAACCATCCTCGCGCAGCAAAACAGCCCCCTCCTTTTCACAATCGAGAGTGACAGAAATAGTATCGTTTCTCTGTGCATCAGAGAGATATTTTATTATAATCTTGTTTGTCGATGGCGAAAAAGCAATCTCACCAGCCGACCTTCCCTCGCCATTGATAAAAAGACGATAGTCGGAAATACCCGAGATATTAAGGTTAACCTTTGCATACTCCTCGACCTGCACTGTAAAGGAAAGCAGATGCAGTGCATTACCCTCGCCTACATTAGGCAGAGCACCACCCTCAAAGGGAGTACCACCATCGAGCAGGTCGAGAGAAAGAGGAGCATCCAACATACTCTTAACATTGTAAGGAGCCGAATTTACATCAACCGAGTCGACCATATAAGGCGCACGCACAAGATAGGGTCCTGCGTAGGTAAAGCGCTTTACATCAATCGTATCGGCCATTGCAACTGCAACAGCACATAGTGCCATTGCCGATAAAAAGAATCTTTTCATTATTATTTATTTTGTTGTTTTGTACTTAAGCGCAAATGTAATAAATGAAACAGAAGTGACAAAAGAAGAGGAGTATAAAAGTTCCGTTACAGCCATTTAGAAAAATTTTCATTTAAAATAGGTGCACTTATAACAATTTATTAAATATTCTTAACTATATTCGCGATATCAAAATTTCTTATACAAGAAATTATCTAACACATACACAAAATATGAAAAGAGTACTTCTTACAGGGCTTTTCGCCCTTTGCTTTGCAGGGCTGTTTGCGCAGAGCAAACCAATTAATCTGAGAGTGGAAGCACGTTTCGACTCCCAAAACGAATATGTAGATGGCGACATGATTGAGGACAACAGTGGCTTCAAGGGAAAATTCATCAATATCCGTATGGATGGTGACCTGGGACACGGATTTACCTACTCTTACCGTCAGCGTCTGAACAAGGCACACAGCGACCAGAGTTATTTCGATGCTACCGACTGGCTGAAACTCACCTACACAACAGGCAACTGGAGTCTCTCGGCTGGTAAGCAGGTGGTGGGAATTGGTGGATACGAGTATGACCGTGCACCTATAGACACCTACAACTACTCGGAGTATTGTAGCAACATCGCATGCTATCAGATTGGTGTAAGCGCAGGATATACCACCAACGATGGTAAGGATAATATTATGGTACAGACAACGCAGAGTCCGTTCCGCGCAAATGCAAGCGATATGTATGCCTATAACATTATATGGTATGGCTCGCACGGTTGGTTCAATAGCATCTACTCGGCAAATATGATAGAGTATCTACCCGGTAAGTTCATCAGCTACATTGTTCTTGGTAACAAGTTCAACGTTGGCGATTTCTCTTTGGAGCTTGATATTATGAACCGTGCTACCGACAGCCACACCTATTTTGGCAAGGATATGTCTGTTATCGGCGAGCTATCGTGGACTCCCACCGAGCAGTGGCGCATCTTTGGCAAGGCTTCGTACGATGTTAACAACACCGACTCTGATGCCGACTACTGCGTACTACCCGGCACCGAAATTACACGAGTGGGAATTGGTGTAGAACATTTCCTTATTAAGGGTTCTAAAGATGTTCGTCTTCACTTTAACGGGCACTACACATTTGGCAATAACGGCAACCCGTCAGGCGCCCTTATCGACAAGCAGTCAATGGTTGACGTAGGTATCACTTGGAGAGTAAATATCCTTTAAACGATTATAGCTATGAAAAGAACAATAAGAAAAATGCGCAAGGCAATGCCTCCCGGCATACTATGCCTTATAATTGTCTTTGCCCTGTTTGCAGGCTTGGCAATGAAGATGGGTACCCCCAACATGCTGAATACTATAATGAAGACAGCACACGACCTGTTGCTGAATACAGTATTCTACCTTATGGCAATATGTGTTATTACGGGTGCAATAGGACGATTGTTTATGGAGTTTGGCGTGGTGAAACTATTAGAGAAGCTCCTTCGCCCATTGATGAAACCGATTTTCAATCTGCCGGGTGTTGCCTCTCTTGGTGCAGTGATGACTTTCTTGTCGGACAACCCCGCAATCATTTCACTTGCACAGGACAAGCGATTCAGCAGCTATTTTAAGAAGTATCAGTTTATCTCGCTAACAAACTTTGGCACAGCCTTTGGTATGGGACTGCTTGTCATTGTGTTTATGGTGGGACAGGGATACTATGCAGCCCCACTCATCGGACTTCTTGGCGCAATTGTCGGCTGTATAGTTTCTACTCGCTTAATGCAGCACTTCATAATAAAATCGTACCCAAAATTCAAGGAGCAGGATGCTTGTGATGAGACATTCGCTGTTGAGGCCGAAGAGGAGCAGAAATACAACCCTCTTTTCCAAAGAATCCTCGACTCACTGCTCGATGGTGGACGCACCGGTGTGGATGTAGGTCTTGCAATTATCCCCGGTGTGCTTATAATATCTACACTTGTAATGATTCTTACCTTTGGGCCTTCAAAGAGTGGAGAGTTCACCGGCGCAGCATACGAGGGTGTTGAGTTACTCCCCTGGATTGGAGCAAAATGCAGCATCGTTTTTGAGTGGTTGTTTGGTTTTACCGACCCTCATCTTATTGCTTTCCCCATCACAGCTCTTGGCGCAGTGGGTGCAGCTCTCAGCCTCATACCTAACTTCATTCAAGAGGGTTGGATTAACGGTAATGCCATTGCAGTGTTCACTGCAATTGGTATGTGCTGGAGCGGCTATTTGAGTACACATACTGCAATGCTCGACACATTGGGCTACCGTTGGCTTACATCAAAAGCAATTCTTGCACACACCATCGGTGGATTGTGCGCAGCTATTGTTGCCCACTGGATGTATGTTCTTTATACACTCGTTGCGTAAATATATATAACATAGACTATATAAGTTATATAAGGTGTATCGAATTCTCGGTACACCTTATTTTATAACTGCACCGATAATCAGTTATGCTCAAAATATGTTAAATTTCAATAAATAACTTGATGAAGATGTTGCCTTTTCACCGTTTGTACGTCATAATAGTGTAGTTGCATAAATATAAGTTTTGTCAAGAGGGTAAGAGTGTATAATAAGATATATGCTTTTACCCTTTTGTTTCTGTTCACATAATTCTTGTTAACGTATAATGTCATAGTCGAACCATCAAAACAGGAGTATTGTTTTCTTATCAGAGAGTAAAAAACAGTATTAACAATTAACCATTCATTATTATGATTCTGGGAAGTTCTAAATTTTGGGTTGGTATGATAGTGGGCACTGTTGCAGGAGCCATTATGTACCGTTGCGCAACCTCTAAGAGAGCAAAGGAACTTTGTGCTGCCATTCGTGCAAATATGGAGGAGACGCAGGGTTGTATGCTCAACAATGCACGTGAGAAGGCTGCCGATGCCGCAGTGAAAATTGCCGATACTATTGCCGACAAAGCGGCCGAAGCAAGAGAGAAGGTACACGCCTATACCGGAAAATAATCGGTTCTATAGTCTACCACAGAGCCGCTAATAATAACTTAAAATTCAAAGATTATGAACAGCAAGAAATGTGTAAACAACGAGAAGAAAGAGGAGACAAAATGTGCTTCTACAAAGAAGTGTGAAACAAGTGCTAAGCCAGGACCTGCAAAGAAAGAGGCTAAAAAGAAATAACCTCCTTGCTTGTTAAAAAGGAAATTGTAATCGTTCCTACGCGCAATGAGTTTTCAACGAATATACCGTTGATTCTCCGATTAGCAGTAGGGACGATTTTTTAATTGTACGCAAAGTTTTTTAGGAGTTCTAAACTGCGTTGTCGGTATTTCTATAATGTATAGATATAGTCCAAATTGAATCCTACAAAAAAGATTGCGTGCAGAGCCTAAAAACTCTGCACGCTTACGGTCATTAGTCAAACGCCACAAAATCAATAAATCTTCGACCGCTTAACATCTTTTCGGATGCTTTTCTAAAGGACAATAGAGAGGCTTCCTACTATAAGAATGATTTAAGCGCGTTTTTGTTCAGAAAGAGTATTGATTTTGCGTAATATTCTTTTCTTATTCGCCTGCGTGGGCCTTAATATAGTTCTTCAATGGGTTTGCATACATCTCCAATATCTTTGTGCGTAGGAATGCCTCGTCTTTATTGGGAAGATCTACTTTGGCAATCTGCTCTGCAAGATATTTATCGAGTTGTTCCTTGTCGGCAGCAGTGTATTTATCGGCAAACTGTGTATCGCCTGTAAGCAACTCGTAGAAATAGTAGTTTACGGGCCACAGACGGTAGTTACGGTGTATAGTATTGTCGATGATACGGGCAACGGCTCCTGTACGCTCATTCTTGGGCATTGTACGGTCGAGTGCGTCTATCTTGTCGTTAATGACATCGGCTATATGATAATGAATCTCGCCCTTGAATCCAAAAAGTCCTGTCTGCATATTGATAAGGTCGTCCATAGGCGATTTCTTGTGTTCGGGGTTGTCACGTTTCTGCTGGAACTCCTTTGCCTTCAGATAGTCACAGGGGTCGAACTCGTATGAAATTGTAGTAGGTGCAATATTCAACACCTTTAGCGCATCGAATATGTCGCCACCTGCATACATCGAGAGCATCTTAAGAAGGCCCTCTTGCGTAGCATCGTTAGAGTCCTTGGCACGTCCCTCGCGTTGAGCAATCCATACGGGTTGCTTGCGCTCTACAATGGCGTGATGTATATATGCCGACAGACGTTTCGACGAGGCAAGCATCTCGCGAATAGAGACCGAACGCTGCACAATGAAACTGCGGTTCACGCGCACAAGTTTCTTTATCCAAGGGCGTATGAGTAGATTATCGCCGATGGCAATCTCAACGGTATTGTCGATGTGATTAACCATTAGCAGGCACAAAAATGCCGAATCGAGGATAATATCGCGGTGGTTCGATAGACAAAGGGCATTGCGAAGCGCCTCCTTATTATCGAACGAAAGGCTGATACCTTTACTGAATTTTGCAAGCAAACCTTGCAGGAAGGGATACACTAAGGCTTTCTGAAAGTCGAGGTTTGTCTTGCTGCCACGCATAAGTGCGGCAACCTGCTCAAAAGGAATATCTTTGAACACATACCCCATTGCTGCCTGAAACTCGGGATCGGCAATAAGTTCTTCGTACACTGCGGGAAGTTCCTCGGGCATATACGGACGTATTTCATCAAATTCAGCTGGTATCATAATATCGTTTTTTGGGTTATTCTGCGAATTAACATAAAAAAAATTAAAAAACAAAGAGGATAGCAGTAAGAAGCAGTTTTAATTTATAAAAAACTTGACGATATAAATTTAAACAGCTTCTAAGATGCCTGTAATTTGAAATCAATTACCATATTTATCCTCAATTCGTGTGAGAATTTCGAGCAGAGCATCGAGTTTCTCGGCACGCAACATCTCTATGCGCAGAGGGCGAAAATCGGTGAGTCCTTTCAGCAAAGGTGTTGCTGCAAGATGTCGGCGCACGTGCAATATTCCGGGGCGCTCGCCCAGCCACTCGACGCTGTCGCGCACCTGTCCGCGCAAGATGTCCATACACTCTTTGAATGTAAGCTCAGGGGCAGGCTCGCCATTGAGCAGATAATGCTTTACATCACGAAATATCCAGGGTTGTCCAAAGCTGGCACGTCCAATCATTACAGCATCGACCCCGTACCTGTCGAAACACTCTTTTGCACGCTCGGGGGTCTTTACATCTCCATTGCCTATTATAGGAATATGCATTCGGGGATTCTCCTTTATCTTGCCAATGAGCGTCCAATCGGCATCGCCTGTATACATCTGCGCACGTGTGCGTCCGTGTACGGTAAGCGCCTTTATACCACAATCCTGCAACGCCTCGGCAAGGTCGACGATACATTTACTGTTTTCATCCCATCCCAAGCGGGTCTTTACTGTTACAGGTACCTTTACTGAATCAACCACCGCACGGGTAATCTCAAGGAGCTTGGGAATATTCTGCAACATACCTGCACCGCACCCTTTTCGTGCCACCTTTTTTACCGGGCAGCCGAAGTTAATATCAAGGATATCGGGACGGGCAGCCTCGACTCTCTTCGCGGCCTCAACCATAGGCTCCACCTCGTTACCATATATCTGTATGGCAACGGGACGCTCCTGCTCATATATATTTAGCTTGCGCAGGGTACTGTTTACATCACGTATGAGTGCATCGCTCGAGACAAACTCGGTATATACCATATCGGCACCGAAACGCTTGCACAAAAGACGAAAAGCCTCATCGGTTACATCCTCCATAGGAGCAAGAAAAATGGGGTACTTTCCAAATTCAATATCTGCTATCTTCATTGTTTCTACATTTTGATGCGCTTCAATAGCGCTTATCTGCTGCAAATTTACTAAATTCGCAGCAAATAACAAATTACGATGATTGCAAGAAAAGATTTCGAGATTATGGCTCCCGTAGGTTCGCGCGAGAGCCTTACCGCAGCCATACAAGCCGGCGCAAACTCTATATATTTTGGTATCGAGCATCTGAATATGCGTGCCCACTCGGCAAGCGCTTTTACCATCAGCGACCTGCGCGAGATTGCTCGTATATGTGAGGAGAACGGTGTAAAGAGCTATCTTACAGTAAATACCATCATCTACGAGGGCGACCTTGTGATGATGCGCCACATTGTAGATGCAGCAAAAGAGTCGGGTATTTCGGCTGTTATTGCTGCCGACGTTGCAGTGCTGCAATACTGCAACAGCATTGGTGTGGAGGTACACCTGTCGACACAGCTCAACATAAGCAACAGTGAGGCACTGAAATTCTATGCCCACTTTGCCGATGTCGTAGTACTTGCGCGCGAGCTTAACATTGAGCAGGTCGAGGAGATTTATCGCGTAATCGTCGAGGAGGATATTCGCGGACCCAAAGGCGAGCTTATTCGCATTGAGATGTTCTGCCACGGTGCATTGTGCATGGCAATATCGGGCAAATGCTACCTCTCCCTGCATCAGCTGGGACGCAGTGCCAACCGAGGACAATGTATGCAGGTGTGCCGTCGAGGTTATATAGTGAAAGACCGCGAAAGCGACATTGAGCTTGAAGTGGACAACAAATACATTATGTCGCCCAAAGACCTTAAGACCATAGGTTTTATGGATAGGATGATAAAGGCCGGCGTGCGTGTATTCAAAATAGAGGGTCGCGCCCGAGGCCCCGAATATGTGAGCACAGTGGTTAGCTGCTACAAAGAGGCACTCGAAGCCTGCTTGGATGGCACCTTTAACAAGGAGAAGTGCGAGGAGTGGGACAAACGTCTTGCAACGGTCTTCAACCGCGGATTCTGGGACGGATACTATCTTGGTCAGAAGATGGGCGAGTGGAGCAATATCTACGGTTCACAGGCAACTGAAAAGAAGGTATATATCGGACGCGGAATAAAATATTTCTCGAAACTGGGTGTAGGAGAGTTCTACATCGAGGCAGGCGAGCTGAATGTGGGCGATAAACTGCTAATCACAGGCCCCACCACCGGCGCAATGTATGTAGACCTTGAGGAGGCGCGTGTCGACCTCGGCCCCGTAGAACGTGTACCCAAAGGGGTGTATGTATCGTTCAAGGTTCCCGATAAGGTGCGCCCTGCCGACAAGCTATACAAGATTGTAAAGACCGAACATAGCTGCGACTGATAGGGATGCTTAAGCCACAGAGTCTAAAGCGGGGAGACACCATTGCCATCGCCTCACCTGCGGGGGCAGTGAGCGACCCATCTATCGTCGAAGGAGCAGCCGCCACTCTGCGCAGCTGGGGACTAAATGTGATTATTGCACCGCACTGCCTTAGCCGTGAGGGATACTACGCAGGCAGCATAGAAGAACGCCGCGATGATTTTCTCTCGCTCATTGCAGACGATAATATAAAAGCTATCCTATGCAGCTACGGAGGCTACGGCTGCCTGCATATTATAGATGCCGTAGCTGAGGCCATAAAAGAGAATCCTAAATGGATAATAGGAATGAGCGACTGTTCGGTGCTTCACGCTGCCTGCCTTGCAAAAGGCGTAATGTCGCTACACGCGCCGCAGTGCCGCCATCTGAGCGAGAATTGCAATGACGAGGCTGCACAATATATGCGCAGAATTCTGTTTGGCGAGAGTGTAGAATATATAATAGACTCTCATCCTTATAATATAGAAGGTGCAGCCCGCGGACGTATTGTCGGCGGTAATCTATCTGTGCTACACGCACTGCTGCGTACTCCTTACGATATTTTCAAGCCCGGCACCATTCTTTTCATCGAGGATATAAACGAACCGCTCTACCGCATAGAGCGTATGCTATTCAGCCTTAAACTATCGGGTGTATTGGAAAATCTTGCAGCTATTGTTATCGGACAGTTTACGGGCAGTAAAGAGAACCGGGATTTTGGCGGTACGGTATACGATATCATCCACGCGTTTACCAAAGATTTCAATATCCCCATCTGTTACGATTTTCCCGTAGGACACTGCAAAAGAAATTTCCCCATAATAGAGGGAGCGGATGCAGAACTTAAGATAGGAAATGATAAGGTAATATTTAACTTTTGACATTTACTCAAAAGAATAATTCACTTTGAAATTTTGGATAAAGCAAATACTTACTTTTATTTGCAAAAAACATTAGCCTATGAAACATTAGCGTATTAGATACGCACAATTTAAACATATTGGGATAAGCGTATAGTTTGTATTCTTGTTCTTGAAACTTCGACACTTTCAACGACAACCAAGAGTAAAGCGATGACGCTCACGCCTCGGCGTGGGCTTTACTCGTATATTTGGTTGTCAGCTAGTCGAAGACCTCAAGAACATTTAACGGGTTTTGTCCGCGCTTTTCTTTTGTGCGTACACTAAAAGTTTTGGACAACAATTATCTCACCAGCCATATATAAATATAGGTAGCTAATCAAAATTAGCTCATTAATTAAAAGATTTAAAAAAAGTAAAAATATGAAATTTATAAGCATTTTAACCACAACTGTCATTTGTTTTCTTTTCTCATCATGTAACAATGGCAACATTGCAAAAGATATGGCAAATAACATCTCAAATGCAGTTGTACTACAAAAAGACTCTACAGTTAACACTACTAGTGAGGTATCTCGCGAAGGAACAGAGAGCGAAGGGTTTGGCCGATGTTTGGAAAGTGGCTGTTACTGTAAGGAGTTCAAGGGACGCGGACAAACTTGTCGCAATTGCGGACATGCATACAATCGTCACTATTGATTGTTGACAAAACATGATAATTTCAAAGAAGGCAAAAGATATAAAGCATATAATTATTTTATAAACATTGCCTTAATAAAAAGAGAAGTAAGAATCTTTTGTTCCCACCTCAGCAAACTTGTGTAGAATTAATAAAAATCCATTAGTAAACAGTGAGAGAATCTCCTAAGTTTCAGAAACTTAGGAGATTCACTCACTTAAAAGTATTTTGTTATCTTTCACATAAAAATCAGCACTATAAAGCATTGTGTTTAATTGCACAAAACAACTTACTCCTGCACCATCAGTTGTTCAATTGCACGACACAACTGGTCGGGGCACGATGT
>JAGCKB010000138.1 GCA_017647725.1 Bacteroidaceae bacterium | reverse complement strand
TCGCCAAGTTTTTTATAGAGCAAGAATAGAATGTTTATTTATTTTTAAAGGGCGCATAGCGGGCTATGTAACCGCAAAAAAGAAAGAAACAGGCATTATTGAACATAAAAAACGGCGAAACTATCAGCTTCTGTAAGAAAGTATTTTTTAGAAATTTAAACAGCTTCTTAAACTATTTTATTTTTTTTATGTCAAATAGATGTTTCCTATTATATAATTAAAGATTAAATAATCCCTAAAATAAGAGTATACATAAATATGAGAAGGTATTTGCTATTGTTGTTTGCCGCGCTCGCTGTTGTCGTTTCGGCGCAGGAGAAAAAAAAGAGTAGTAAGAAAAACGGAACAGTGACGGGTGTAGTTTACAGTAAGAGTGAGAATACTCCTTTGCAGAATGCTACATTACAGCTTTATTTGTTGCCTGATACTATATATAAAGTGGGTGCAGCAAGTAACGAGAAGGGCGAATTTTCGTTGCAGGCACCGGCTGGCGACTATCTGCTGCGACTCTCTTATATTGGATTTATGCCACAGGACAAGAATATAAAACTTGTTGCAAAGAAGAGCGTCGACATTGGTCGTCTCGAACTCAATGACGATGTTGTTGCGCTAAAAGAGGCTGTAGTAACAGCCGAGGCTCCTCCTATTACAATGGCCGAGGATACGGCGATTTACAATACATCGGCTTTTCGTGTGGCTCCCGGCTCTATGCTCGAAGAACTCATCAAGAAATACCCCGGAGTAACGGTAGAGGATGATGGTACAATTAAGATAAACGGCAAGACGGTGAACCGTATTCTTATGAAGGGAAAGGATTTCTTTGGTACCGACAAGAATGTTGCACTTAAGAATGTTCCTGTAGAGCTTGTCGACCGTGTGAAATTCTATGATAAGCAGAGTGATTTTACCCGTATCACAGGTATCGATGATGGCGAGGAGGAGACTGTGCTCGACCTGCAGATGAAGAAAGGTGCCGACCAGGGTTTCTTTGGCAACATCGACCTCGCCTACGGTACAAAAGACCGTTACACCGTGAAGAATATGTCGAATCTCTTCTCCTCTAAGAGTCAGTTGTCACTTGTTCTTTCGGCTAATAACGTTAACGACCGAGGCTTTTCGGGACGTGGTGGTGGCGGACTCAGCGCGCATAAAGATGCTGCATTTAATTTTGCTACCGAGGGCGAGAAATATGAGATTGGAGGTAATGTGCGCTATCGTCACAGCGACAGCGACAACCAATCATTTACTTCAGCCGAGTATTTTATGACCGAGGGACGCAGCAATCAGTTCAGCAACAGCCGTAACAGAAGCTTCGGACGCAATAGCAATGTCAACGGAGATTTCCGTTTCGAGTGGAAACCCGATACTCTTACCAATATTATTTTCAGTCCCTCATTCTCGTATAGCACCTCGGATGGATGGTCAAAGAGCACCTCGGCAACATTCTCGGCCGACCCATTCTCTCTTATGGAGTATCCAATCGACCGATTCGGCGATGTTTACGATTCGCTCGATTCCATTGCCATAAACAATAATAACAACGAGAGTATGAGCAATGGCGAGAACAGGTCGGTAAGTGCCAATCTGCAACTGAATCGTCGTTTGGGAAAACCGGGACGAAATTTTACAGTTCAGGGACGTTTTAACTATAGCGACAGCGAGAATAAGTCAATCTCGAATAACGTAGTACGTTATTATCAAGAGACCGCCGGCAGCCGCGGATACGACCGTCGCCGTTACTCGACGACACCGGGAACAAATTGGGGCTATAATGTACGTATTAGCTACACCGAGCCTATTCTCAAGAATCTTTTCTTGCAGCTTAGCTACCGTTTCAACTATAGTTATAGCAACAGCGACCGTGCGACATTTGTCTTCGACAGTATCCCCAGCGATGTATACCATCTGCTGCTTAACAGCAACTACGATTTTCCTGCATTGCCTCAGGATTACGAGCAGTACCGCGACGAAGACCTCAGCCGTCTCTCTATCTATCGCAACGCCAACCACGACGTGCAGATGATGTTGCGTTATGTCACCGAGAAGATGAACCTTAACGTGGGTGTTACGTGGATGCCTCAGCACTCGCAGATGCGCTACCAGTATCTTGGACTCGATACGGTACTTAAACGCACCGTGTATAATATAACTCCTAATCTTCGACTGCGCTACAAGTGGAACAAGACAACTACACTTAATGTAATGTATCGAGGTTCGACAAGCCAGCCGTCCATTACCGATATGCTCGATATTACCGACGATAGCAACCCTCTTTACATTACAAAGGGTAACCCGGGACTGAAACCCTCGTTCAACAGCCGTCTGAATGCATTCTTTAATACCAATAACCCCGAGACGCAGACGGGTATATCGGCCAATTTAGGCTTTAACAATACACTGAACAGCATTACCCGCAGGGTGACATATATCGAGGAGACCGGAGGACAGATAAGCCAGCCCGTAAACATCAACGGTAATTGGGGCGCGAACGGAGGCTTCGGCTTTAACTCGGCATTGCCAAAGAACAAGAAATTCACCTATAGTACCAACACCGACTTGCGTTACAACCATCAGGTTTCTTACATAAGTCCCAACCGCAACAGCAACAGCGTACGAAATACGGTAGAGACCACAGGGGTGGGCGAGCGTATAAGATTCGGTTACCGTAACGACGTGTTCGAGTTTACAATGAACGGTTCGCTCAACTACTCACATTCGAGCAATGAGCAGCAGCCCGATAGAAACCTCGATACATGGAATTTCTCTTACGGCCCCAGTGGTAATATTAAATTCCCATGGCAGAATCTCACTCTATCGACTAACCTCTCTATGCAGAGCCGTAGAGGTTACGAGGATCCGCAGTTCAACACCAATGAACTTCTTTGGAATGCGCAGCTCTCGGCAAGTTTCCTGGCAAAGAATCAATTGACAGTGAGTCTGCAACTTTATGATATTTTGCAGGAGCAGAGCAATATAAGCCGTAATATCAACGCTATTATGCGCAGCGATTCGCAGAGCAATGCAATATACCACTATGCTCTGGTGCACGTAATATATAAGATAAATTCTATGGGCGACAAGGAGACACGCCGTATGATGCGCGGATACGGTGGTTTCCCCTCCGGTGGCTTTGGTCCCGGTGGCGGTGGCTTTGGACGAGGAGGCGGTCGCGGATATTGATACTCCTAAATGTATAAAACAGTTAAAAAGAGAAAATCGCAATCGGTTTTCTCTTTTTATTTGTTATTTTCGCAGGTAAAGATTGTAACAATGACTCTTGATTGGGAAAATATATTTCGTGTTCTATATTTGCTTAATATAATTATTGCATTATGGATAATGGTTAAGGTGCTTTTGGGTAACCGTAACCCTTTTGCTACAATCTCTTGGGTCTTTGTGCTTCTCTTCATACCTCTCTTGGGACTTATACTATACTTCTTTTTCGGACGTGATACACGCCGTCTGCGATATATACGCAAGCGTTTTGGAACACAGATACAGCAGCGGACACAGATAGCCTACCACTCTGTTACCGAGGAGGAGATACCAACGCAATATAAGGGGCTGGCAAAATATCTTGAGAATGTTTCAGAGGCTTTCCCCGAGACAGCCGATGTAGAACTCATTCCCGATACAACTCTTTTTATGGAGTCTCTGTTGAAGGCTATAGAGGGGGCAAAAGAGCATATAAATTTGCAGTTTTATATATTCGAGGATGATGATTGTGGCAAGATGCTGCTCAAGGCTCTTGCGGACAAAGCAAAGGAGGGTGTCGAAGTACGTGTTCTATATGATAGCGTGGGGTGCTGGAGGTGCAATCCTCGTTCATTCGATATTGTAAGAGATGCAGGAGGCGAGGTGAATTCTTTTCTGAAGGTGCGCTTTCCTTTTCTTTCGCGAAAAACAAACTATCGTAACCACCGTAAGATAGTGGTTATAGATGGGAAGATTGGTTTTGTGGGTGGCTGTAATATTGCCAACCGCTATCTGCAAGGTATAAACGGTGGCTCTTGGCGCGATACTATGCTGTCGGTAACAGGCTACGGTGTATACGGATTGCAATCATCTTTCCTCATCGATTGGTTTCTTGTGAGCGGGGTAGTCGTCAGTGGCAGGCGTTATTTCCCCAAGCCGCAGAATGTTGGCAGTAAACTCATTCAGATTGTACCCTCTAACCCTGTGGGACAGTGGCGCACTATCCCCTCTGCTTTAGTGATGGCATTATCGAACACTCGTCGTTACGTCTATATTCAGACACCTTATTTGATGCCTAAAGAACAGGTACTTTCTGCTATAGAGAGTGCTGCGCTCTCGGGGGCCGATGTACGTCTTATGATTCCCGGGCGCAGTGACAGCCGCTTGGCCGATTATGCTTCGCGCTCCTATCTCGAAAGGCTTATGAGGTCGGGGGTGAAGGTCTATATGTATTCATCGGGGATGTTACACGCAAAGAGCTTTGTAGCCGATGATATGCTCACTATTATAGGTTCGGCTAATATGGACTTCCGCAGTTTTGATTATAATTTCGAGGTGTCGGCTTATACATATGATGAAGAGTTTGCAAAGATATGTAAGCAGCAGTTCCTTACCGATGCCGAGTGTTGTCATCTGTTGAATTTGAGAGAATTTTGTAAACGACCTTTTGGCGAAAAAATAAAAGAGTCGTTGGCACGACTCTTTTCACCTATTTTATAATGTATCATCTGTTGCAGGGGAGGATTCAATATCATCGTTCTGCTCCTCGGCAGTGTGTCTGAAGAAACTGAAATTTACACTACCGTATGCTATATGACGGAAAAAACAGGGATGATTGCTGAAATCATTGTCTTTGCCGTGCTCGAAGATGAATATCCCATCGGGCTTGAGCATATTGCTGCTCATTACAAGGCCTGGAATCTCGGGGAGCCCTTTCAAAGCATATGGCGGGTCGGCAAAGATAATGTCGTACGAGGCGGTGCATCGCTTAATGAATTTAAAGGCATCGTCGCGAATTATGCGCCATCCACTCTCGCCAAGCGTTGCTACTATCTTCTTCAGATGCGTAAAATGCTGTTGGTCCATCTCTACCGATGTTACGGTGCTGCATCCGCGTGAGAGCAGTTCAAGGCTTATGCTGCCTGTTCCCGAGAAGAGGTCGAGTGCATCGCACTCCTCAAAATCGACATAGTTCAATAAGATGTTGAACAGGTTCTCTTTGGCAAAATCGGTGGTAGGTCTTGCCTTGAAGTTACGTGGAATTTCAAAGTGACGTCCTTTATATTTTCCGCTTATTATTCGCATAGTAGTAGTGCTTGTAGGTCAAATGGAATATCTTTTATCTGGTTTAAAAGATTTGAACGGAACAGTCTGTTGGGGTTTATGCGTTTGTGTTGTCGTATAAACTGTCTAAGCAGGGGCAAGACCTCTTCGACGCTTTTGTCGCCGCATAGGTGAAGGGTATTCTCGCTCTGTGATAGGGATTGCTCTTTCCAGATGCTCAACAGATAGAATGTCTGGTCGTGTGGGTTGTCCGATTTAAAACTGTTTATCAGTGTCGGCTTATCTTTATCAACAGATAGTAACAGGGATTTTCCTTTGTGAAAGTAGGCTAACATATATCTCTCCTCTTCAATGGGGTAACGTGCAAGGAAACCAAGGAGTATGCTTGCCGGGCATAGGTAGGTGACGCGGCTTATAGCGCATAACTTCTTATGCAGTACATTGTCTATGGCAAAAAGAATTGTTATCCCTTGTGCTGTAAGATGGTTGGCTGCTATGTAAGCCGATGACGAGGTGCGTGGAAAGCATAGGTTGTATATTGCTCTATGTTCCTCTTTATTGTCATACTCTGTGGGGATTGTTGTGAATTCGTTTGTTGCCATTATGACTTTCACATCGTCATAGTTCCTGTTCTTGTAGAAAGGTGACTCTTCCCAAGCTCGCTCAAAGTTGGCTGCGAGTGTTATAGTGCTGTCTGCTTCGTAGGAATGGTATTGCAGCGTGTCGGGCTCCGATGCTGTATAGCTGCAAAAACAAAATCCATCCGTACTTATGCGGATGGATAATGTTGTATGTGCGTAAGTGTTCACTCCGCTCATAGAGTGATTACTCCCAGTTACCGGCGTTGTTGTTAGCCTTCTCTACGTCACCGACCTTAAGACCGCAGTAACGGTTGAGCTTCTTCTCCTTGATGATGAGGTTCTTCATCTCCTGGTCGTTGATACCCGAGAGGTATGTCTCAAAAGGAGTACGTGCCTCAAAGAGCCACTGGGGAGCACCTGCCTTAGATGAGTCTACGCTTGTCTCCATTGTGAACTGCTCGCCGTTACCGAAGGGTACGAAACGGATAGAGTCGATAGCATAGTCCTTGCCAAAAATAGAATCGAGAACCGAAATCCAAGTAGTATCACGACGGAACTCCTTAAGACCATCTTTCTCCAAGTCTAACTCAATGGTCTCTTTTTTCTTATTGCCATAATCGTCTACTTTTGTGACGGTTACTTTCTGCTTCCATTTGTTGCTCTTCTGAGCTTTTGCTATAGCCTCAAGTACAATGTTCTCGGTTATTCCGCTCTGGAGCTGCTCGTCGTTTAACTCACCTGCCTTAAAGATAACAGGCATCTGAGCTGTCTTAACGAAGTTGATAAGAGTGTCGAAGTTGTCGGTATATGCACCCTTGTTTGCTCTACGATACTCGAGCTGCGCGTTCTTGATGTCAATAAGACGTGCGATGATTTGTTTCTGACGTACGTCACGTACTTGATCAAACTCGATGGGGTCCATAATACTGCGGTAGCAAATGAATGCCAAACCAACGATAGCTACTGTAAGTAGCAGGTTCAATGCTAATTTCTTCATAAGGATTTAAATATTTTTTGTTTTATTTTCTATGCTATTTTAAAATGTGTACTTTCGCACAAGATATTATGTTGCAAAAATAAGATAAAAAAACGGAATAATGTTTCTCTATCTAAAAATTATTGTGAAAAAGTGATAAATAAATATTTAACCTCGCAAATTAAATTAAATTTTCCTTTCGCTCCAACAGTTCAGCAAGAAAAAACGATAGAAAAATTGGCCGATTTTCTTCTGTCGCCATCCGAGAGAGAAGTTTTTATGCTGTGCGGTTATGCGGGAACGGGAAAAACCACGTTAATCTCGGCATTGGTGCGTACTCTTGTGCAGCTCGAACGTCGTGTGGTGCTGCTTGCTCCAACAGGGCGTGCAGCAAAGGTCTTTTCGAACTACTCGGGTCGAAGTGCGCACACCATACACAAATGTATTTATCGTCAGAAGTCTATCGTGAATAATGCAGTGTTTACCCTTGCCGACAATCGTTGGCGCAATACTCTTTTTATTGTAGATGAGGCCTCTATGATTGCAGCAGGAGGTTCATCGGGCTTTGGCTCGGGAGCACTTTTTGACGACCTTGTCGAGTTTGTCTACTCGGGCGACGGTTGCTCTCTGCTTTTGCTTGGCGATACAGCACAGCTGCCACCTGTGGGTGAGGAGTTGTCACCTGCTCTTTCGTGCGACTACATACGCTCAATGTTTCTTAATGTTGTGCGTGTCGAGATGACACAGGTGATGCGTCAGAGTGATGGCTCGGGTATTCTGCAAAATGCGACAATGCTTCGCGAGATTATTTCACAGGGTGTTACGGGACTGTATCCTCAGATAAGATTCGAGGGGTTTGCCGATGTGTGCCGCGTCTCGGGCGACGAGCTGATAGAGGCTATCGAGAGTTGTTACAGTGAGGTCGGCGTCGACGAGACGATAATTCTGTGCCGTTCCAATAAGAGAGCTAATGTTTATAATGAGGGAATACGTCGTCGCATACTCTACCGCGAGGATGAACTTAATCGTGGCGACCTGCTTATGGTTGTAAAGAACAACTATTATTGGCGCGATGAGTTGGGTAAAGAGGACAAAAGCCTGCTCGAGAAAATAGACTTTATAGCCAATGGTGATGTTGCCGAGATTATACGTGTAGGTGGGGTAGAGGAGATGTACGGCTTCAGATATGCCGATGTGACATTGTCGTTTATCGACTATGAAGATTGCGAGATGGATGTAAAGATTATGCTCAACACCTTGACAAGCGAATCTCCCTCCTTGACACGTGATGAGAACGAGCGTCTTTTCACTGCTGTGTGGGACGATTATCCCGAGATTCGCTCCAAACGTAAACGTATGGAGGAGATGCGTAAGAATCCTTATTATAATGCGTTGCAGGTAAAATATGGTTACGCGGTAACCTGTCATAAGGCGCAAGGTGGTCAGTGGCGCAGAGTCTTTATCGACCAAGGCTTTGTTTCGGCAGATGGTTACGATGCCGACTACTATCGTTGGCTCTATACCGCCTTTACACGTGCGACCGAGAAACTTTATCTTGTTAACTGGAAGGTGTAAACTATAACAAAAATAAATGCGAAGCAGGAAAAACCGCTTCGCATTTATTTTATGGTATTAAGGCTGTTATCCCTCGATAATCTCGAATACCTTGTCAATGGCTGCTCTTATGCCCTCGGGGTTCTTACCACCTGCCTGAGCAAAATGAGCCTGGCCACCGCCACCGCCCTGCATAAGCTTGGCTGCCTGTCCTACAATCTTACCGGCATTGATACCCTGCTCGATGAGGTCGGCCGATGCAGATATTGTAAGCTGAGGCTTGTCGTTGTGTACGCTGCCTATTACAATGAGCATATTCTCGGTGTACTCGCCACGCAGCATAAATACAATGTCTTTTACTGTTGCAGGTGCCAAGGGGAGTATGGTGCTTATGTAGCGCATTCCGTTCTTCTCCTTAATATCTTGCTGCAACTTCTCCTTTACCATTGTTGCTTTCTCTTTGGCATACTCCTCAATCTCCTTTTTAAGCTCGGCATTCTCGGCAATAGACTTAATGATTGTTGCCTTGAGGTTGGGAACATTGTTAAAGAGTGCGTGAATCTCTTTCATAAGGTCTTGTACCTTCTGCAAATGGTTCTCGAGTGCCTCGCCTGAGATATCCACGATACGACTTAAGCCGGCAGCAACCGAACTCTCACTTACAATCTTAACCATTCCGATGGTTCCGGTCGATGCAGCGTGTGTACCACCGCAGAACTCTATCGAGCTGCCAAACTGTACAACACGTACGTAGTCGCCGTACTTCTCGCCAAAGAGGGCAATGGCACCAAGCTTTTTCGCCTCCTCGATGGGGATGTTACGATAGTCGGTAAGAGGAATGTTCTCTCTGATGCGTGCGTTTACGATGCGCTCTACCTTTGCAATCTCCTCATCTGTAACCTTCTGGAAGTGTGAGAAGTCGAAACGTATAGCCTCGGGAGTAACCAAAGAACCCTTCTGCTCAACGTGTGTGCCAAGAACCTCGCGCAGTGCCTGGTCGAGCAGGTGAGTACAAGTGTGGTTGGCTGCACAAGCAGCGCGCTTCTTGCTGTTTACCTGTGCACTGAATGTTGCGGCAGGGTTGGCAGGAAGCTCCTTTGTTATGTGAATGGGGAGATTATTCTCTTTCTTGGTGTCGAGTACCTCGATTCTCTCGTCACCACATACAAGTACTCCGGTGTCGCCCACCTGACCTCCGCTCTCGGCATAGAAAGGTGTCTCCTTTAGTACAATCTGATAGAGTGTCTGGTTCTTCTGCTTTGTCTGGCGGTAGCGCAGAATTGTTGTCTCGTAGCTTGTATTGTCATAGCCGACGAAAGTGCTCTCGCC
>JAGCKB010000137.1 GCA_017647725.1 Bacteroidaceae bacterium | reverse complement strand
AGGATCAAGAGGTGCATTACCCTGAGCAATAATCTTGCCCTCCTCCTCCCCGGCAGTATAATAAACAACATTCTCGTTGTTGATATCTACCTTAGAATTTGCAACAGGACGATAGGGAGTTACAATAAATCCAAGCTCATTTATCTTCGCATAGATACAGAGCGAAGATATAAGACCAATGTTAGGACCCTCGGGAGTCTCGATAGGACAAAGACGACCGTAGTGTGGATAGTGTACGTCTCGAACCTCAAAACCTGCGCGGTCACGCGAAAGTCCACCGGGACCAAGAGCCGAAAGACGGCGCTTATGAGTAATCTCGGCAAGAGGGTTGGTCTGATCCATAAACTGTGAAAGGGCATTTGTACCGAAGAAGGTATTGATAACTGCCGACACAGTCTTGGCATTAATAAGATCGGTGGGTGAGAACACCTCGTTGTCACGTACGTTCATACGCTCGCGGATAGTACGAGCCATACGCGCAAGACCTACAGCAAACTGATTCGAAAGCTGCTCGCCTACTGTACGTACACGACGGTTACTCAAGTGGTCGATATCGTCAACCACAGCCTTTGAGTTCACCAAACCGATGAGATATTTGATAATTTCGATAATGTCTTCTTTAGTCAATACACGTACCGACATATCGGTTGTAAGACCCAATTTACGGTTGATACGGTAACGACCGACATCGCCAAGGTCATAGCGCTTCTCCGAGAAGAAGAGGTTATTGATTACCTCGCGTGCGCTTGCGTCATCGGCAGGGTCGGCATTACGCAACTGACGGAAGATATAGGTCACAGCCTCCTTCTCGGAGTTGCTGGTATCTTTGTCAAGTGTATTGAATATAAGTTTGTAATCGAGGGCATCTGGCTCGTTGCTCTCTTTGTGCAACAAGATGCTCTCAACGCCGCAGTCAAGGATGCGCTCTACAATGTCAGCATCGAGAATGGCTCCACGATCTACGACAATCTCGCTACGCTCGATAGAAACCACCTCACCTGTATCGGGGTCGACGAAATCGGCCTGATTTGTCTTAACCACACGACCGGCCATCTGGCGTCCGATAGCCTTTTTCAAGTTTGCCTTGTTAACCTTTATCTCCTCGGCAAGATCGAATATCTCGAGAATATCCTTGTCACTCTCGAAACCGATAGCGCGCAGTAGAGTTGTTACAGGCAACTTTTTCTTACGGTCGATGTAAGCATACATCACATTATTGATATCGGTAGCAAACTCTATCCACGAACCCTTGAAAGGAATGATACGTGCCGAATAGAGGGGTGTACCGTTAGCGTGTACGCTCTGACCGAAGAATACACCAGGAGAACGGTGCAACTGTGATACCACAACTCGCTCGGCACCGTTAATGATGAATGTTCCCTGCTTGGTCATATAAGGAATAGGACCAAGGAATACATCCTGAATAACAGTGTCGAAATCCTCGTGATCGGGATCGGTACAATAAAGTTTTAACTTTGCCTTAAGAGGAACGCTGTATGTTAGGCCTCGCTCTAGACACTCTGCTATTGAGTAACGGGGCGGGTCGATATAGTAGTCAAGAAACTCCAGCACAAAGTTATTTCTTGTATCCGTAATAGGAAAGTTCTCGGCAAATACTTTGTACAAACCGTCATTCACTCTCTTTTCGGGAGGAGTATCCAACTGCAGGAAGTCCTCAAAAGACTTCAATTGTACTTCCAAAAAGTCCGGACAAGGCATCGGATCTTTAATAGAAGCAAAGTTAATTCTTTGATTATTTGATTTCAACGACATTGTGGCAAATGTTTTAGAAATGAGATTTTGTTTTACGCACAAAAGGTTATGAACCCTCTACAGGGGGTTCATAACCATTAACCCTTATCAGGGCCTATTTTTTCTTATTCGAGTACTACCTCAGCACCCCACTCCTCGATGGCTTTCTTAAGTGCCTCAGCCTCAGCCTTAGGAAGACCCTCTTTCAGTTTGCAGGGAGCACCGTCAACGAGGTCCTTAGCCTCCTTCAAACCTACACCACAGTTAGTCTTAACTGCTGTAACAACTTTAAGTTTCTGGTCACCTGCTGCCTTCAAAACTACGTCGAACTCAGTCTTCTCAGCTGCAGCCTCTGCTGCGCCACCTGCTGCGGGAGCAGCAACTGCTACTGCTGCAGCAGCGGGTTCGATACCATATTCTTCCTTAAGGATAGTTGCAAGTTCGTTAACGTCTTTTACTGTCAAGTTAACCAATTCTTCTGCAAGAGCTTTCAAATCTGCCATTTTAGTATAAATTTAAATTGTTTTTTACTGGATTAAAATAATTATTCTCTTTCACCGAGTGTCTTAAGTACTCCGTGGATGGTATTACCACCTGATTGTAGAGCCGAAACAACGTTCTTGATAGGAGACTGTAGCAGAGCCACAACTTCAGCAATAAGCTCGTTCTTGCTCTTGATATGGATAAGAGTCTCGAGCTGATCGGCGCCTACATAGAAGCTCTCCTCGGCGTATGCACCCTTGAGTGCGGGAATCTCGCCTTTGCCAGCAACGTCCTTGATAAGTTTAGCAGGAGCGTTAGCTGTGTTACAGAGCAACATTGCTGTAGTTCCTTTAAGGCAGGGGAAGAGAGGTTCGAAATCGATACCTGACTCCTTAAGTGCTCTCTCAAGAAGTGTGTTCTTAACAACAACCATCTTAATTTCCTGCTTAAAGCACTTTGCACGCATAGCGCTGGTAGCGGCTGCATCCATAGCAGTTACATCTACCAAATAGAAATGAGCGTATTCCTTGATAATTTCACCAAGCTCGGCTATTTTCTTAACTTTATCTTCCTTCTTCATAGTTCAATCAAATTAAGCTTCGATAGTTTTAGGATCTATTCTCAGACCTTTACTCATCGTAGTCGAGAGGAACACACTTTTCACATAAGTACCCTTTGCTGTAGAAGGTTTCAGCTTCATAATTGTCTGCATAAACTCCTTCACGTTAGCGATTATAGCCTCGGGAGTGAAAGAAATCTTACCGATAGATGTGTGAACAATACCTGTCTTATCTACCTTGAAGTCTATCTTACCCTGCTTAATCTCTTTAACAGCCTTGGGAATATCCATAGTTACGGTGCCACTCTTGGGGTTAGGCATCAGACCACGAGGACCGAGTACACGACCGAGAGCACCCAATTTACCCATTATAGACGGCATTGTGATGATAACATCTACATCCGTCCAACCACCTTTGATCTTCTCGATATATTCGTCAAGACCAACATAGTCGGCGCCTGCTGCTTTAGCCGCCTCCTCGACATCGGGAGTACACAAACAGAGTACGCGAACCTCCTTACCGGTACCACTGGGAAGAGACACAACACCTCTCACCATCTGGTTTGCCTTACGGGGGTCAACGCCCAAGCGTACGTCGATATCAACAGAAGCATCGAACTTTGTGAAGGTAATCTCCTTCAACAAATCAACGGCCTCTGTAAGCGTATAAGCCTTAGCTGTATCAACTTTTGCGGCTGCCAACTTTTGATTTTTCGTCAGTTTACCCATTCTTGTTTAAGTTTTTTAATTGTTTCCGGGAAAAGTTCCATTAACACTGATACCCATACTTCTCGCAGTACCTGCAACCATTTTCATAGCTGCCTCGAGTGTAAAGCAGTTCAAATCGACCATCTTGTCCTTTGCGATTGCCTCAACCTGCTCCCAAGTGATAGAAGCAACTTTCTTACGGTTAGGCTCAGCAGAACCACTCTTCACCTTAGCAACCTCAAGCAACTGAATTGCTACGGGAGGAGTCTTAACGACGAAATCGAATGACTTGTCTGCGTAATAAGTAATGATAACAGGCAAAACTTTTCCGGCCTTATCCTGGGTTCTGGCATTAAACGCTTTGCAAAACTCCATAATGTTGATACCCTTAGAACCGAGTGCGGGTCCAACGGGAGGAGAAGGATTTGCTGCGCCACCTTTAATCTGCAACTTGATAAGTCCAGCAACTTCTTTTGCCATTGTAAAAAAATCTATAAAAATTAACAATTAATTTAGAACGATGTGTGGAAGCCGCATCATTCTTTATCTACTTGCATGTAACCTAATTCAACCGGAGTGCTACGGCCAAAAATCTTAACCATAACCTTTAGCTTCTTCTTCTCGGTATTAATCTCTTCAATAGTTCCATTGAAACCCGAGAAAGGTCCGGTATTAACTTTAACAACCTCGCCCAATACAAATTCCAAAGTATCGTCAGCAGTCTCCTGCAATTCGTCAACAGTGCCAAGAATTCTATTAATCTCGGACTGACGTATAGGAGTCGGTTTATCCATTCCACCAAGGAATCCCAGAACATTAGGAGTATTGCGCAGCAAATATGCAATCTCTCCTACAAGTTCAGCCTCGACCAATACATAACCAGGCAGGTAATTTCTCTCTTTCACTATGCGCTTGCCATTACGTACTTGAACAACCTTTTCGGTGGGTATAAGTACCTGAGATACATAGTCAGTGAGACCACGAAGTTTCACATCTGTCTCGATGTATTCCTTAACTTTGGTCTCCTTACCGCTTATGGCACGCAAAACATACCACTGTTTAGTGCTTTCAGCCATTTATTTAGAAACTATAAATAAAGTTCATTATTCTTTCGACAAACAAGTCGACTCCAAACACTGCCAAAGCAATTATAAGTGATGAAGATAGCACAAGAATTGCTTGGCTCTGCATCTGTTTCATAGTAGGCCAAGTTGTCTTATGCACGAGCTCATTGTAAGAATCCTTACAATAGTTTATTAATCTTGTCAGCATAATCGTATATTTAAAAGCACGGGAAGAGAGGCTCGAACTCCCGACACCTGGTTTTGGAGACCAGTGCTCTACCAACTGAGCTATTCCCGTATATCGGCTCCTCCTTACTTAGAAGGAGCCGAATTTATGATTGTTGGTCTGAATTATTCAATAACCTTTGTAATCTGACCAGCACCTACTGTACGACCACCCTCGCGGATAGCGAATGTAAGACCCTCGTTAAGAGCTACAGGGTAGATAAGTGTTACAGTGATCTTCAAGTTGTCACCGGGCATTACCATCTCTACGTCTGCGGGAAGAGTAATCTCACCTGTACAGTCCATTGTGCGGAGGTAGAACTGAGGACGATACTTGTTACGGAATGATGTATGACGACCACCCTCCTCTTTCTTCAAGATATAAACCTGAGCCTCGAATGTAGAGTAAGGTTTAATCTGTCCGGGGTGACAAAGAACCATACCGCGCTTGATCTCGTTCTTGTCTACACCACGAAGGAGAAGACCTACGTTATCACCAGCCTCACCAAGGTCAAGAAGCTTACGGAACATCTCAACACCAGTTACAACTGTCTTCTTGTGCTCACCAAGACCAAGGATCTCAACCTCATCACCTACCTTAACAACACCAGTCTCGATACGACCTGTAGCAACAGTACCACGACCTGTGATTGAGAATACGTCCTCAACGGGCATCAAGAAAGGCTTATCGATATCACGGGGAGGAAGGGGAATCCACTCGTCGCAAGCAGCCATAAGCTCCATTACCTTATCTTCCCACTCAGCAACACCGTTCAATGCACCAAGTGCAGAACCCTTGATAATAGGAGTGTTGTCACCGTCGAAATCGTAGAATGAAAGAAGCTCACGCATCTCCATCTCAACGAGCTCAAGCATCTCAGCGTCATCAACAACGTCACACTTGTTAAGGAATACAACAAGACGGGGAACGTTTACCTGACGAGCAAGAAGGATGTGCTCACGTGTCTGAGGCATAGGACCGTCAGTTGCAGCACAAACGATGATCGCACCGTCCATCTGAGCAGCACCGGTAACCATGTTCTTAACGTAGTCGGCGTGACCCGGACAGTCTACGTGTGCATAGTGACGGTTCTCTGTCTGATACTCAACGTGTGCAGTATTGATAGTAATACCACGCTCTTTCTCCTCGGGAGCGTTATCAATCTTGTCGAATGACTTCAACTCTGAAAGACCTTTCTTTGCCAATACAGTTGTAATAGCAGCAGTCAAAGT
>JAGCKB010000136.1 GCA_017647725.1 Bacteroidaceae bacterium | reverse complement strand
GCTTTGCTTGGGGAGGGGGAGGTACCACCTTCTTCTCGGGTAGTGTGATGGGCACCATAATCTCCTCTTCGAGCAGTATTCCCTGCTGGATAATCTCACCAGTGTGCTTCTTCTCAGTTGCTGTCCACTCGAAAGCTGCGAACAGTACAGCGAATACCATAATGTAACCCAAGAGCAACCAAGTGGTTTTTCATGTCTCAAGATTAGCCGATTGGCTCTTCTTTTCTTCAATGTAATTTTTTTCTGTACTCATTTTATTGATTTTTTAATTGTTTGTAATCTGTTTACTTTTTCCTGTTCTTATAGTGGTAATATGTAGCGTGTACAGCAAAATCCCACTATTCACATTGCAAAATTACGATAGTTTTTGCAAACAATCATCAAAAAAGCTCTTTCAAAATCTTTCAACAACGGTTTGTAAGTGCATGATAATCAAGAGTGTATATCTTTGTTTGAGATTTCTTTTCTTACAGAATTTCAGCTGCTTTGTAATATATTGATTATCAATTAGTTACAAGTGGTCGCTTTTGGGGATTTGTAAGAGTGTTGAAAATCAATGAGTTATGTGTAGCTTTGTATAACAAAGCCACGATTAAGCGAGAGCAAACGGAACTTGTTCATTTTGCCGAGTGAAAGTGGGTTCGTGGAAACAAAGCCACGATTAAGCGAGAGCAAACGGAACTTGTTTATTTTGCCGAGCGAAAGTCGGTTCGTGGAAACAAAGCCACTTGACAAATATGGCGACCCATTTTTTTGGGCCGCCATATTATAGTATCAAGTTTTATTTACCTTATTTAACTGCCGAAATGCGCAGCTTGTATGTCATCTTCTTGTTGGGCACGCGATACTCGGGCATGGTGTCAACGTCAGCGCCACACGATGCGTTACCTACTCCGCGCATCCACGCGTCGAAATGAACAACTGTGTAGGGACGTTTTGTCATCTCCCAATAGTGACCGGCTCTCATAAGATCCTCATCGGTGTAGGGGAGTGCCGAGAAACTTACATTTCCTTCGGTCTCAATCTTTACACCCTCGCCAATTGCGTTGGTGAATACAACCTCGCGCAAGCCCTCGCGGCTACCGCTACTTTGGGGCTTTACATAACGGTCGGCCATCTCATCGACGATAGTGCTGTAACGTCCTACAACAACGCCATCTTTGCGGTCTACGCTGTTCTCCCAGGGACCAAGAGCGTAGTAGTGTACGTTGTTTAGTGTAGAGTCGAGTCCGCAAATAAGACCGGCACGGCGCAGGTTACCGCTCTTAGGCACGAATGTAGCCTCAACATCTACGATACCCTGAGGATAGATTGTGTAGTTAATCTCGGTGTCGCAGATAGAACCCTTGCGTACAGTCTTTACTACTGTGTTACCATTCTCCTCAACAACCTTAATCTCACCCTTAGCCTCAAGGCCGTCACTTGTCTGTGCGTATGGTCTGCCTGCATCGGGTCCGTAGTAATCGTATCCCTGACGGTCGTTCTCAATCCAACGGTGGTTGCTGTAGGTGAATCCCTTACCATCGCTAATGATGTTCTTACCGTTAAATGCAAGTGCGGTGAGCTGTGCTGTCTCGTTATCAAATTTCAAAGAGATTTTTTCGTTGCCGATGATAGTCTCGTGAAGCGATGATGTAGCTGCAAGAGCATCGCCCTTAGCCTTGATTGCTGCCAAAGGTGCACGCTCGACAAGGCTGAATTGCTGCATTGCCTCCTCGTGACCCGCCTTAGCGTGGTGCTGTGCTGCGCGGTGCAACAGACGCACTGTGAAGAGTAGCTCATCGCCCTTCTTCTCGGCTTTGAGGATATTGGCTTTCTTGATGCTGAGCCATACCTTTGCGCTCTCGCCGCTCTTTGCTGCGGGGGCTGCAACGATGTTGCTGTAAACAATCTCGCCATTCTTTACTACTTCGTATACAATGTCGAACTCGTCAAGGTTCTTGAAGTTGTACTTGTTCTTCACCTCGATGGTTACGATACCGTACTCGCGGTTAACCTCGGGCATTGTGAACTCAACAAACTGGTGAGCTGCCTTAACCTCTTTTAGTTTTGCGCTCTCCTGACGTGTGGGCGAGATGATACCGTTTGAACAGAAGTTACCCTGGTGAGGACCGGGATAGTCATATCCTGTATGCAGGCGGTAGATACCCTCTTTCATCTCCTGGGGGTCGAAGATGGCCTGGTCGACCCAATCCCAGATACATCCACCGATGCAAGAGTTTGAGGACTCTATCTTCTGCCAGTACTCTTTGAGGTTACCAATGGCATTACCCATTGAGTGAGCATACTCGCAGATGAACATAGGCTTGTCAAGGTCGTTGGTGTACTTTTTCATCCAAGCCTGTCCGGGGTACATCTTAGAGTAGAAATCGCTGAAACGTCCACCACCATAGTCTCCTCTTGAACGTGTTCCCTCATAGTGAACGGGACGGCTGTCGAGACGCTTTGCCTCGTCGTAGCAGGGACCGAAGTTATTTCCGTTACCGGCCTCGTTACCCAATGACCACATAATAACACTCGCGTGGTTGCGGTCGCGCAGAACCATACGGTTAATACGGTCGACAAATGAGGGAATCCAAGACTCGCGATCCGAAATCGATTGGTTGGCGTGGTCCTCAAGGTCGGCCTCGTCGCAGCAGTAGAGACCAAAGTAGTCGAACATTGCATACATACGTGCTGCATTGGGGTAGTGGCTTGTGCGGATGGTGTTGATGTTGTTACGCTTCATAAGCAGAACATCGCGTACCATTGATGCTGTTGTAACGGCACGACCATAGACGGGGTGTGTGTCGTGGCGGTTGACACCCTTGAAGAATACACGCTCGCCATTGATATATACGATAGAGTTCTTTATCTCGATATTTCTGAAACCGTGCTTTGTCGAGAATGCCATCTCTTCGTTACCGTTCTCGTCGAACTGTGTGATGCGTACAGTGTAGAGATTGGGCTTCTCGGCGCTCCACAACTCAACATTATCAACTGTCAGCTTGATGTCTCCGCTGAGGGCTGCAATGCGAGCAGCTGTGTTCAGTGTAACCGAGTCGCTTGTTACCAACTGGCCCTTAGTGTCGTAGATGGCAGCCTTGATAGTTTTCTTACCTGCGATGTAGTCGCGGTTGTCGAGCTCAAAGTTTACATTGACATTTGCTGTGTAGTAGTCGTCGCTGAGAGTGCTTGTGATGTAGTGGTCGCGTACCGATACCTTAGGCACATTGTAAAGATATACATCGCGGAAGATACCACTCATACGGAACATATCCTGGCACTCGAGGTACGAACCGTCGCACCAGCGGAATACCTGAACGGCAAGCTTGTTCTCGCCCTTCTTAAGGAACTTTGTAATGTCGAACTCGGCAACGTTGTTCGAGCCCTGTGTGTAACCTACATACTCGCCATTGAGCCATACGAATGCAGCCGAATAGATACCTCCAAAGTGGATGAATGTGCGGCGGCCATCCCAATTCTGGGGCACCTCGAATGTGCGTACATACGAACCAACGGGGTTGATACCGTAGTTCTTGCCACCGTCGTTGTATCCGGGACGGGCATTGATGAAAGGAGGTGTGTTAGAGTGGGGATACTCTACGTTGTTGTAGATGGGCTTGTCGTATCCGTGCATCTCCCAGTTCGAGGGAACGGGGATATTGTCCCAAGAGCTTACATCGAAGCCCTCCTCGAAGAATGTCAAAGGACGCTGCGAAGGCTCGCTCACAAGATTGAACTTCCAGGTACCGTTAAGAGTCATATAACGCTTGTTGATGGGCTTTGTCCAGGGTGTTGCGTAGTATCTTGCATCGGCAAGCATCTCGGCCTCGTTGTTATAGGGCATATAAGTTGCAACGCCACGCTCCTTGTTCTCGGCAAAGACAGTCTCGTCCTCCCATTTGGGTGATGCAATCTTGGGCTTCTCCACTACCTCGAATGTGAACCAAGCACAGGTGTCGGCGTGATTCTTCTCGACGCGCATCATACGGCCATCCTTGAGTGTGTACATAGTACCATCCTTACCTGCCGAAACAATGAGGTAGATGTTTTTCTTGCCCTCTACAGGCTCGAAGCGGAACTTTGCATTGTTCCATACACCTATTGTTGCAGGCCACTGAAGCAGATAGTCGATGTGTGCGTTGTCGCCGCCATCATCGAAATTCTGTCCGTAGAATGCATTCTCAACGGCAAATGTGTGAAGGTCGATGGTCTTGATGTTCCAATACTGACCACGATTGTCGGCATTGCGCTCCTCGCCTACGATGCGAGCATTGTTCTCGCCCGAGTCGTTGTTGCCAATTACCACGTTGGGCATTGATGCCGAGTGGATAAGATAGGTGAGGTCGTCGTCGAAGCCTGCGAACATTGCCTCCTCGATGCGGAACAGTGCTGCTTTGTGTGTGGCAGCCTTCTCCTTGCTGATGAGTACAAGTGCACCCTTAGACTTTGCTACTGCAACGTCGGGGCTGTTGCTGGGGATAAGAAGACCATTCTCATATTTCCACAGCTGTGCCTCGTCCGAACCGTTGTTCTCGCCAACCTCGACACGGTTACCGCTTACGCGCAGTGCCTGATTGGTGATAGGGTTGATGAAGCGCCAACTGCCCGATAGCTCCGAAATTTTCCAGAACTGCGCAGTGTTACCCTTCTCAAGGTCTTTTAGAACCACTGAATTGTCTTTCTTCTCGGTTACGACATTTCCTTTGTCGCCCGATGCGTAGATGTGATAGAGCTTGCCCTTCACAAATGTTGTCTGTGCAAAGCTGCCTATGGCAATGAAGAGTGCCACAAGAGTAAGCGCCAGACTCTGTTTTAGACGGTTGTTTGACATACTTTGTATTTTTTGGTTAATAGTTTTTGTCGCATTGTTCGATGCTTCTCGCTAATTTTGCGAAAATAATAAAAAAAAATGAAAATAAGAGTAAGAAGCTGTTTAAAATTATATCGCCAAGTTTTTTGTAGATCAAGAATAGCAATGTTTATTTATTTTTAAAGGGCGCATAGCGGGCTATGTAACCGCAAAAAAGAAAGAAACAGGCATTATTGAACATAAAAAACGGCGAAACTAACAGCTTCTGTAAGAAAATATTTTTTAGAAATTTAAACAGCTTCTTAAATGATAGTTAAATAATAGGGTTGTCTTTCGACGCGGCTTATAATATCTGATGTAACGTGGTCGCCGGTGCGTGCTACTGCACAGGAATATACTATTGTAACTCCTATTAACGACCTCGGTTATTTACACTTTTACGATTGGAATATCTTCCCACTTTGTAGTATATTGCGGCGATAGATACTGTCGGTTGCTGTGGTCCGATATGCTGCCTTGCGATACCAGTCGCACCGCCTCGCGCCCTTGTGT
>JAGCKB010000135.1 GCA_017647725.1 Bacteroidaceae bacterium | reverse complement strand
GACGCTCGCCGATCCATCTCGAGGCGGGCCTTGCCCCCTCGAGCTCCCCTGCTTCTCCGTTCCGAAGGTCATTCCTTGGGCTATTGTGTCGGTAAAAATGCATAATAAAAGTACAATGATAAAAGTTCCTTTCATAGACTTCTATGGTTTAATCCTCTTTATATTCTAAAATATCACCGGGCTGGCAATCGAGAGCGCGACATAATGCCTCGAGGGTGCTGAAGCGTACTGCACGCGCCTTTCCAGTCTTAAGTATCGAAAGATTAGCCTGTGTAATTCCAACCTTTTCGGCAAGCTCGCCCGATGTCATCTTGCGTTTGGCAAGCATAACATCTACATTTACTATTATTGACATATCCTTAATCTATTATATTGTCAGATTATTCTCTTCGCTCACTTTTACAGCTATCTTGTATATCATTGCAAAGATAATGAGCATCAGTGTAACAAGAATGCACCCTGTTTCAATAACAAATCTTGAGCAAGTAGGTGTCTCGGTTAAGAGAGTGCTTCCCATATTGTCGTCGCACAATTTACCTATAAAATAACATCCGGCTGTTACATACAGCAGAGCTACGTTGCTTTTGGGAAAGAGAGTTCCGTCTTTTAGCGCCTTTAACGATTTTATAAGGAATACTATTATAAGTACATTAAATCCGACGTTAAAGAGCAGACGACAACTGAATACGATTATTTGGAAGGGAAGCACATCCTGGTTCCAGTTAATCTCTCCCGTGCTGCCATTGATGCCCGAGATGAACCAGCTTTGCAGTATTAACCACACAATGTGTATAGCACATATAATCATTGCTATAACAACTACACCCATAAGACTTTTACTGATTTTTGTTTTCATAATTTTACGGTTTTTATTGTTTATCGATAATGCAAAGGTAATACTTGTTTATCGAAAAACAATAAAAAGATAAAGAAAAACAGTAAAATTAAATAGTTTTAACTGTTGAGGCTTTGTTTTACAAACCCACTACGGCTCGGCTTGTGTTATTATAGAAAAAAGATTTTATGAAGACTTTATTTGTATTTAATCATCCCTATGACGGAAGTTTCTGTAATGCGCTGCTCGATGCGGCGCTGAATGGTGTTACACGCAGCGATGGCGAGAGCGATATTATTCATCTCGACAAAGAGGGGTTCAATCCCGTAATGAGCAGTAATGACCTTTTGGCTTTTCGTACAGCGCGGACCGACCCCAAGAAGGCGCTATCGATGCTCGATAAGAAGATTCTCGATTACAAGAACCGTCTCGAGTGGGCCGAGCACCTTGTTTTTATCTTCCCCGTGTGGTGGATGCTAATGCCTGCGCTCACAAAGGGCTTTATCGATAAGGTAATATTCCCTGCAGTGGCATACGGATACACCGAAAAAGGCGAGATGCGCTCGCGTCTCGCCAATCTTAGCCGTGTGACTGTAATAACCACTATGGCTACTCCTGCCGAGGTTTACGGTACGCTAATGGGCGATGCTGTGTGGCGCGCGATAAAGAACGGTACATTTACTGCCATTGGTGTCGATAACTGCCATTGGATGAATTTCGACAGGATATTGGAAGTTTCGCGTGACAAGCGGATAGAGTGGTTGCGTGATGTCGAGGAGTATTTTGCCGTGTTATGATTTAGAAGCTGTTTAAAAAAATGTGGATGCCCCAATAGTAATAATGGGTCATCCACACCTCCTGTTAAACCTCGTAGATATAAATCTACCTATGTTTATTTAATCTTTGTCCAATATATTGTGGTTCCTATACCCCAGATATTACCGAACAATTTAAGTTTCTTGGGCTCGACGAACTCGGCTTCCACATTTACGCGGAAACCCTTTGAGGGGTCATATATCTTTGCGCCGTTCCACTCTTTCTCCTCGGCATCATATTTAAGGCCCTTTACAATAACTACCTTGTCGATGTCTACGTTACGCAGTTTTTTGTCGGGGTTGTTTACATCCTTACGTTTGTTGCCATTCTTGTCAAGAGGGTTCTCTACCCAGAAAATCTGTGCCATATAAGTGCCGTCGGCACTCTTAGTTACGCGCACTTTGCTTTTGCTGCCGCCGCGGTCGGTAAGGTACTCGCCAACAATATCGTCGGCTCTGTTGTTAAGACTCTGTGAAACTGAGGGCATTGCAAATGCGATGGCTGCAATGAGTGTAAAAATAAACTTCTTCATATTGTTTAAAAAATGAGTATTGTCTCTTTAAATATGTGACAAAGATACTTCCTTTCTTACTATATGCAAAGTGAAAAATGAACAAGTTGCACATTTTAACTATGTTTGTGCAATTTATGGATAAGGATTAGAAAAAGGGGAACATTGTTGTTTGGTTGTTTACATTTTTATTGTGCACCGATATATTCTTATATATATGCTTCTTGTAATAAGGTACAACTTCTTAAAAAAATATCTATCTTCGCGGCTGAAAAAGCAAAACCATAGAAAATGAGGATTCTTTTAATAATATTGGGCAGTGTGGCGCTTGTTTTGGGCGTGGTAGGAATATTCCTGCCGCTTCTGCCTACTACCCCTTTTCTTTTGTTGGCGGCAGCGCTCTATTTTCGCAGTTCACCCCAATTATATGATTGGTTGCTTTCCCATCCTCATTTGGGGCATTATATAAAGAATTTCCGCGAGCATAAGGCTATACCCCTGCGTGTGAAGATTGTATCGGTGAGTCTTGTGTGGATAACCCTTCTTTACTGTGCTTTTTATGTTGCCCAGGTGTGGTGGCTGCGTCTCTTCTTCATCCTGCTTGCTTGCGGAATATCGGCACACATCTTGCACTACAAAACTCTTAGAAAAGAGCCCGACGAAAAATAAAAAGTGTGCAAAAATTGCACACTTTTTGCCAAAAAAGGCCGATTTAACAAAATTTCCTTGCTCGTAAGTATAGGGAAAATATAACTTTGGTACGGAATCATTCAAAAACAGATGTAACCAAGTTATATTAAAACCTATGAAAATCATCCTTTCGACACTGCTTTTTTTATCGACTTTTTCTCTCTTGTCGGCTCAACGTCTTTTGTCGCTGAACGAAGCAATAGAGATTGCCAAGCGTGACTCATACGCATCCAAGGCAGCCTCTCTCTCGTTTATGAGCGGCTATTGGAGTTACCGACAATATAAGGCAACGTGGCTGCCCTCGTTGGGTTTGTCGGGTACACTTATGAACTACGACCGTTCAATTGTAGAGGCACGCGACTACGAGACGGGACGTGTATCTTATGTCGATAACAATTCACTTTATAATTATGTGCGCCTTTCGGTTAACCAAAATCTGCCGTGGGCCGATGGTACCTTGTCGTTGCGTTCCGACCTTTCGCGTTTCGACCAATTCGACTACGACCAGACTACCTATAACAGTACCCCCTTGTTGCTCTATTACAATCAGCCACTGCGTCGATACAGCAGTATGCGCTGGAACAAACGGATACAGCCCTTGCAGTTCGAGCGTGCCAAGCGCAGCTTCCTCGAAACAATGCAGTCTATTACAATAAATGTAACTGCACACTATTTTTCGGCACTCTCGGCGCAGTCGAACCTTAAGCTGAGTCTTGCCAAACACAAAGACCTTAGTACTCTCTATGCCAAGACAAGCAAGAAGATGGAGCTTGGTCTTGTGACAAAAGGCGAACTGCTGCAATTGGAACTTGCAATGCTGAATGCCGAGATGAGTATCAGTTACAACCGCCTTACACTTGAAAACCGTTTGTTTGCACTCTTCTCCTATCTGCACATCAGTGACTATAAGAATATAGAGCTTGTTGCTCCAACCACGCTGCCCGAGATAAGCATAAGCAGTGACGATGTCATTAGCAGGGCCTACAGTAACTCTACACACTCCATTACACAGCAACTCAGTCTGCTCAGTGCCGAACAAAATCTTGCATACACAAAGGCAAATAACGGTTTGCAAGTGAGTTTGCAGGCACAGATAGGACTCACACAATCGGCCGATGGCCTGCACTCGGCCTATCGCAATCTCAAGGATAATGAAGTTATAGGAATAACCATCTCGCTGCCAATCTACGATTGGGGAATGGGACGCGGAAAAACACGTATGGCAAAGGCGCAACTTGAACTTGCGCGTACACAGGTTGCGCAGAATAATCTCGATTTTGAGCAGGAAATACGCACAACGGTGATGTACTTTAACAATCAGGCCGAGCAGTGCAAAATATCGCGCCGCGCTCTTGAGATAGCCGAGGAGACTTACCTTATGGCCTATAAACGCTACGAGAATGGAGCAATGACCGTTACCGACTTCAACGTTGCCAACAATGAACTCGAGAGTGCGCAGGCGCAGTACCTCTCGCAGCTCAACACCTTCTGGTCATACTACTACACAATACAGCGTCTTACACTATACGATTATATAAGGAACGAGAAACTCGATTGTGATTTCGATAAATTGGTAAAATAGTACCTATAACACTACAAAACAGTAAAAACAAGTATAGAATATTATGGATAGAATAATTGAACAGAAAAAAGGGCTTAAAAAGAAACATATACCTTTTATCATTGGCGGAGGATTGTTTCTTATTCTCATCGGATGGTTGATATTTGGCGACCACAGTAGCAAGATGCGCGTAAAAAGCGCAAGTGTCATTGTAAGCAGTGTAGAGCAGGGGGCATTCAACGATTATATACGTCTCAGCGGTCAGGTGCAGCCTAAAACTTCGATACTGTTGACATCCTTGGAGAGTGGAGTGGTAGAGCGCCGTGCAGTTAACGAAGGTGCCATAGTAAAGAAGGGCGATACTCTGCTCGTGCTGCGTAACCCCGACCTCGTAAAACAGACACGTGACATCGAAGTACAGTATATCGATATGCAGAACAGTAACCGCGATGCGGCAATAGGTCTCGAAAAGGAGAAACTGAGTATGCAACAACAGCGTCTGACAGCAAAAATCGAGGCTAATCGTGCCAGGAGAACATTCGAACAACAGCAGTCGCTATACAACGACGGCCTTACCACGCAAGAGGAGTATCTGCGTGCCAAGGAGAATGATGAACTTGCACAGACCAATCTGCAATTGCTTGTAAAGCGACTTTATCAAGACTCGCTCTATCAAGAGGTGCAACGTGTGAAGATGGCTCAGGCACTCGATAATATGTATAAAAATGTCGAGATTGCGCGTCGACGTGTCGACGACCTTAATGTGCGTGCAACGCACGATGGGCAGCTCAGTTCGTTCAACATACAGTTGGGACAGAATATCTCAACGGGTGCAACCATAGGACTCATTAATATGCTCGATGAGTACAAGGTGCAGGTGAGCATAGACGAACGTTACATCGACCGCATTGCGGCAGGCTTGGGTGGAGTATTCGAGCGTCAGGGTACCGAGTATGCAGTTGAGGTAAGTACCGTATATCCCGATGTCAAGGATGGACTGTTCCGTGCCGATTTTACCTTTGTCGGTGAGACACCGCGTAATATACGTGTGGGACAAACCTATTACATTAACCTGCAGTTAGGCGAGCCTACCGAGGCTGTGCTCATTCCGCGTGGCAGTTTCTTTGCATCCACAGGTGGTAAGTGGGTCTATGTGCTCTCGTCCGACGGTAGCGAGGCTGTCCGTCGCGAGATAAAAATTGCACGGCAGAATCCCGTCTACTACGAGGTTATCGAGGGGCTGCAACCCGGCGAGAAGGTAATAACATCCTCCTACGATAATTTTGGCGAGAGTGAACGTCTGATACTGAATTAGTCACACGCAAACAGTATATAGTATATGAGAAATATATTACGAAATTTCTTGATAACTCTGCGTAGCTATCCGCTTGTGGTAGCGCTGAACATCGCAGGCTTGGGAGTTGCAATTGCTGTGGCCTATATGATTGCAGTGCAGGTCTATTATGAGTTATCGTACAATAAGGAGATTGAAGATGTCGAGCGTATTGTACGCATCGAGATGCGCGGACACATAAAGCAAGAACCCGAGAAGTGGGAGGCTCTCAGTTCCGAGAATTTTCTTGATGCAGTGAGTGACATTGTCGGTGTCGAGTCGTTGGGAGTGCTTAATATCAATGAGCAATCCAACAGGTACACTGTTGGCGATGCAAATATCCCCCTCTCGATATCTTTTGCTTCGGACGATGTTTTTGAAATATTGCCTTTTGAAATAGTCGAGGGTAGTGTTGATAATCTTTTACGCGATGAGAATGTCCTCATTAGCGAGAGCTTTGCAAAGAGATATAATCTAAAGGTCGGTTCAACATTAGAAAAGACAACAATGGGCTTGCATGAGGCCTTTTTCCACAATATGGTGATGACAGTAGTTGCTATTTACAAGGACTTCAAGAAAAATTCCGATTTTGCAGCACTTGATGTAATTGTCTCAATGGGGAAGTTAAGTGATTTTTATCGCAGCAATAAATATAAGAATTATTATGTATCGTATGCGAAACTTACTCCCGGATATACAGCCGAGGAACTTAGCAGGGCGATGAATGAAAAAATAGCTGCCGAATCTCCCGAAGCCGGTGTCGAGATGCGTGCGATGCCTTTAACCGATTCTCATTTTTATGGAGCCGAGGTAAAAGCTCTGCAGAAGGGAAGCCTAACAGGTACTATTGCGCTCATTGCCATTGCGGTGGTGCTTCTCGCTATTGCCTTTGTAAATTACCTTAACTTTTTCCTCTCGCTTATGCCCCGTCGCATACGCAGCGTAAACACGCATAAGATTATGGGAGCATCGGTGCTGCAAATGCGTGTCATTTATGTCATTGAGTCTATCATAATGGTGCTAATCTCTGTTGTAATCGCGTTGCTGATTGTATCTATAACAGTGAGGAGCGAATTATCGACACTCTTTACAGCACATCTCTCTTTATTCGAAAATTGGAAGGTGGTATCAGTGATACTATGCATTGCGCTTCTGTTTGCTGTTATTGTAGCCCTCTATCCTGCATTTTATGTAACATCGTTTACTCCGGCATTGGCACTAAATGGAAATTATGCACGTAATAAAGGCGGTACAAGGTTTCGTCTGACACTTATAATAATGCAATTTGTAATTTCGTTTGTGCTAATCATTGTGGCCCTGTTCATACGTCTGCAAAACAGTTTTATGCTTGGTGCCAACGTCGGATTCGACAAAGAGTCGGTGCTTGTTGCTACTCCCAATGCTTCACCCGGGGTCGGCGATCACGCCGAACTTTGTGAGAAACTCTGTGAGCACCCCGATATTGTAGCTGCTGCTTTGGGTGATGCTGATATAATATCTCATTCGCCCGATAAGTGTAATGTTGCTATAATAGGGGAGTCGAATGAAGATAAAGGCACCCGCAGAACCGATAGAGCAAATATTGTAATGATGCAAGTTTCGTCGGATTTTCCACAGGTTATGGGACTTGATATTTACGAGGGGCGCACTCTTGAACACGACGAACTTCCGGCAATGATTATTACAAAAACTACCATTGAGTTTATACCCGGCGGATATATATGTAATGAACAGGCACGCAAACTTTATTCGCTGAACGTGGGCGATTGTATCGACGACACAAGAACACCTGTCGTGGGATTCTGTCGTGATTTCAAATATCGGCCACTGCAATACGAGGTGGAGCCTTTGGCTATAGGTTTGAGCAGGGAGATAATAAATATGTCTATTTATGTGCGTGTTGCTCCTGGATACAACCTGAAGGATGTTGCCGAGTATATGCGCGCCACCACTACAGAGTACTTCGAAACAGATAATTCTTCAATGGAGGTGCAGTTAATCGATGATATTATGCGTAGCGAATATAAAGACGAGCAGTTGAAAGCATTGCAAATATCCTCGTTTGCCACCGTTTCCATAATTGTATCGCTTATGGGACTGCTTGCCACTGTGCTTTTCGAGGTTCGTTATATGGAGCGCGAGTTAGCCTTGCGCCGCGTTAATGGTGCAACCGTATGGAGTGTTATAGGTCTTATAAATAAGACGTATTTTACTCTGGTGGCTCTGAGTTTTCTTATTGCTTTGCCTGTGGCTGTATATGCGGTGCGCGAGTGGCTAAGTAATTTTGCTTATAGAACCGATATGTATTGGTGGGTTTTTGCGCTTGCTTTCTTAATGGTATCGGCGGTAGCAGTTGTTGTGGTTACGCTCACGGCTTGGCGCACAGTAAACCGTAACCCCATTGAGGTGCTTAACAAAGGATAAGAACCGACAAATGTAAAAAAGTGATGAATAAATAAAAAACAGCCTTATGAAAAATATATTACGTAACTTCTTGATAACCCTGCGCAGCTATCCGCTTGTGGTTGCGCTGAACATTGCAGGCTTGGGAGTTGCAATTGCTGTGGCCTATATGATTGCAGTGCAGGTATACTATGAGCTATCCTATAACAAGGGCATAAATGATGCCGAGCGCATTGTACGAATAGAACTGCGAAGAAACTATAATAACCTGTGGAACGAGTGGCAGACCGAGAATTCTGAGCAGATGATTATGGCTTTGAGCAATATTGCAGGGGTTGAGAGTGTGGGCGTGTTAAATTTTAAAGGACGACACGATAAATTCTCAATCGACGGGAATGTTATTCCTCTTACACTTTCATTTGTTTCTAATGAGGCGCTTGAACTCTTCTCTTTTGATATTATAGAGGGGAGTGTCAAGAAACTCAATAGAAGCTATGGTGATGAGGTAATAGTAATCGAGAGCTTTGCGACGAAACATAATCTTCAGGTTGGCTCATATATTACAAGAGAGAGTTTTGCTGCTAATTCTTTGTTTT
>JAGCKB010000134.1 GCA_017647725.1 Bacteroidaceae bacterium | reverse complement strand
CTTACAGAAGCTGATAGTTTCGCCGTTTTTTATGTTCAATAATGCCTGTTTCTTTCTTTTTTTGCGGTTACATAGCCCGCTATGCGCCCTTTAAAAATAAATAAACATTCTATTCTTGCTCTATAAAAAACTTGGCGATATGATTTTAAACAGCTTCTAAATAAACATCCAATTTTTGCTCTATAAAAAACTTGACGTTATAAATTTAAACAGCTTCTTAGAAACACTTTGATTTTATTTAAATTAGATAGGGTGGTAGACGTTGCGGAAATTTACTTATAGCTTGCAAAATATTGTATCGCTCTTTCTGTTTGTCGGTACTACTCGGAAATGAAAATAGATAAAAACAGACGCTAAAGTTTTGTCATATAAAAAAATATCCCTATCTTTGCACCCGCGTTTAGATAAACGAATGTTTAACCAAATTTATTAACAAAAATGAATCAATACGAAACCGTTTTCATTTTAACTCCCGGTTTGTCTGATTCTCAGATGAAGGAAGCGGTAGAGAAATTCAAGGGCATTCTCACAGCTGAAGGTGCTGAGATTGTCAATGAGGAGAATTGGGGTCTTAAGAAACTTGCTTACCCCATCGATAAGAAAACAACCGGATTTTATGTAATGTTCGAGTTCAACGCTGACCCCAAAGTGATCGCTAAGCTCGAGCTTCAGTATCGTCGCGACGAGCGCGTTATCCGTTCACTGGTTGTTAAGTTGGACAAGTATGCAGCAGAGTATGCAGCAAAAAGAAGAAGTTTAAAAGCAAATAAGGAGGATTAATTATGGCACAGACACCTTCAGAAATCAGATATTTGACACCTCCCTCGGTTGATGTCAAGAAAAAGAAATATTGCCGTTTCAAGAAGAACGGTATCAAGTATATCGACTATAAGGATCCTGAATTCCTCAAGAAATTCCTGAACGAGCAGGGTAAGTTGCTTCCCCGTCGTATCACAGGTACTTCTTTGAAGTTCCAGCGTCGCATTGCACAGGCTGTTAAGCGTGCACGTCACTTGGCTCTGCTGCCTTTTGTTACTGATATGATGAAATAAAAAAGGAGGAAATAATTATGGAGTTAATACTTAAAGAAGACGTTATCAACCTTGGTTACAAGGACGATGTTGTAAAGGTAAAGGACGGTTATGGCCGTAATTATTTGATTCCCACTGGCAAGGCAGTTATCGCTACTCCTTCGGCAAAGAAGGTATTGGCCGAGAATCTTCGTCAGCGCGCTCACAAGCTCGCCAAGATTAAGGCAGATGCTCAGGAGTTGGCTGCTAAGCTCGAGGGTGTTGCTCTTACAATCGCTACAAAGGTTAGCGCAACCGGTACAATCTTTGGCTCGGTAAGTGCTATTCAGATAGCTGAGGAGTTGGGCAAGCTTGGTTTTGAGATCGATCGTAAGATTATCAACGTAGAGGCTGTTAAGGCTGTTGGTAACTACGAGGCTACAGTAAAACTTCACAAAGAGGTTTCAGTAAAGGTTCCTTTCACTGTAGTTGCTGAGGCTGAGGAGGCTGCTGCTGAATAATTGACTCAATAGCTTAACTTATATAAAAAAGTGTCGTAACTTTGGTTGCGACACTTTTTTTGGTAATAATAGTGTTCTTGAATGTGAAGCGCCTTCTCAAATGTGAGGGGCCAAAAGACGTAGCGAAAAATGCCAATTCATACTTTTTACTCCTTTTCCTTAGGAAGGATGGGGCTCTTACAAATAATAGAAGCAGCCCCGCGTAATCACTACGAAGGGCTGCACGGGGGAATTGAATGATTAAGAAAAAGTATTTATCAGTAGGATATCATCTGTAACTTAATAACAACGCTTTGTGGGAATTGTTTGCTGAAATAGATTTTTTATTGCTCTTTTCCTGTAAATTCTATATATTTGCGCTAACGCGCGAACAGATCCTTCACTCGCTGTGAAATATTGAAACAAGTTTCATATATCTCGCTCGTTTGTTATTATGTTTATAATTGGAATTTACGTTGTTGAATAATCAAATAAATATTTGAAGCGCTATATAAAATATATCTTTTTCTTTTGTGCGATGTTGCTCTTTGCATCGTGCGAATTGTCACATATATCGTTTGAACACGAATCCTTAGCCGATTCACTCTATTCTTGTATAGGTGAACAGCGTTATCGCGATTATGAAAAGATGCATCTTGCAGCACAGGAGTTGCAGGCATTGACTCCACTAGGCGACGACAAGAGAATGATGGCGTTAAATACTATGGCTTATTCCGATTTTATGTCGATGAACTATAGCAGCGCCAAGGAGTTGTATCTTTCGGTAATTCAAGAGGCTGAATGTGAAATTGAACGCTTGGTAGCCGATATTGGTATAATGTATATCTGTTACCGCACATCGGCAAACAGGGAATTTTTCGACTATCGTTCTGATGCGTTGCAAAGGGTACGTCGCATAAGTGAAGAGGAGAATATGTTACCCGATGATGAGAGGGAGCGATTCAACTCGGCAAGGCTTGAACTCGCGGCACTCTCTTTATGCTGTTTTACCGATCTCGGTATGGCTGATGAGGCCGAGAGAACTGCTTTATATCTGGAACATAATATATCGTCGGTGGCAGATTTGTCGCTTAAACTTTATGGACGTATGCTACAGAATTATCGTTCCGAAATTCCTGTAAATGAGCGCGTGGAGTCATTAGCCAGGTTGCTTTCGCGCGCCGAGGCCGAGGGTGAACTATGGCTTGTGGCAAATTGCCGATTGATGTTGGCGGTGTTGTTGCGCTCGGGCGAGACCGAGGTGCTGTTGCAACCGAGGCAGATGGCAATGATAAATGCCGATAATATGCCTATGGGAGAACTGCCGCTTTATCTGGCACAGCAGGCAGTCGAAGATTTTCGCGTATATGGCGATAAATATATGCTCATCGAGGCGCTTTCGGTGGCTGCGTCGTGCTGTACGCAGAGTGGACGCTTTGCCGATGCATTGGCTCTGCTCGAGGATGCAATGCTCCTTGTAAATGACTATTACAGAAATTCCTACCCCAATCTTGCAGTGGAACTGACGCTTGAGTCGGCAGGCGATGATGCCGAGTATGCTTTGCTGACAAATGACAGCATATACAATATATATGAGTGCCTGCTTGGTGTGCGGCGCGATGCAAGCTGTGCCTATGCAGGAGTGGGCGATAAGTATCTCTCGGATATTAACAGAAACAGCTATCTCGACCTTTTGCGCTCTACACGTTTGAATAAACAGATAGAGAGTAGAATAAGTGCTGCCGAGAATAGTGCTTCGCGACTATATCTGTGGATAATTTTGTTGGTTGTGCTCATTGTAGCAGTCTCTCTTATACTTTACAGGCTTAATCTCAGGTGGAGCAAGCGTAACAAAGAGTATTTGGGCGACCTTATGACTCTGCTGAGACTTTGCAGACATTTGATGGAGTCGTTGCCTAAGGAGATTGAAACAGAAGAGGAAATTAATGAGGTTGTAGCCTCTATATTAAACAGTGAGTCGGCTTCGTTTGTCGATAAATGTCGCTTTGTGCTCTCGTCCGAAGCGATAGAGTGTGCCGGTGCTAATGTGCTTCGTATGCACCCTGTGACAATAGATAATCCGCAGGTTTATTTGTACGTAATAACCGAACAACCGCTATCGCCACAGAAAAAGAATTTTTTACATCTTGCTCTGCCTTATATCGCAGCTGCGATAGACGAGGGTAGACGCGTGGCTGATATTGGCGGCGAGCGTCAACGTCTGCAAGAGCAGAGTCTATCCTACTCATTGTATATCGATGAGCATAAGCGCGAAAATGTGAACAAGCGGGTCGCACTGTCGGTGGTAGGAGGCATAAGGCCATATATGGAGCGTATACAGAATGAGCTATCGCGTCTCTTCGAGTCAGACTCCTGTGGCAATGAGGAGCTTGTGCGTCTGAGCTATCTGCTGGAGCTGACTTCGGCGATAGAGGATTACAATGCAGTCTTGTCGCGATGGATAAAGATGCGTAAGGGTGAACTTAGTCTGCATATCGAAAATTTTGCTTTGTCCGAGGTTATGGCGATAATCTCGAAGAGTGTGGCTGCATTCGAAATGAGGGGTATTGCTCTTGAGGTAAAAGATACTGCACTTGTAGTAAAGGCCGACAAGGCATTGACGCTGTTTATGATAAATACTTTGGCCGATAATGCCCGAAAATTTACTCAAAGTGGCGGCAAAGTAACTGTCGAGGCTATTGATGGCGATAATTTTGTTGAACTTGCGGTAACTGATACAGGAGTGGGAATGTCGCCCGAAGATGTAGAGCGCATTCTTGGTTCTAAGGTGTATGATGCATCGCAGATAGGATGCTCGGGCAGTATGGCTGCAAATAAGGGTGGTGGATTCGGGCTGATGAATTGCAAGGGCATTATTGAAAAGTACCGTAAGACCGATGCTCTGTTCTCGGTGTGTGAAATGAATATAAAAAGCGAGCGGGGTATGGGCAGTCGCTTCTCATTCCGCTTGCCAAAAGGTGTTAAGCGTACTATGATGCTGCTCGTTTTCGCCATTTTCTCTACTGTCGTATCATTGGCAGCGACTGCGGTGGATACCCTTGCCGACTCTGTCTACTCTTGCAACGTAAGAGGCGATTATGAAGGTGCGCTTATTGTTGCACAGAAGCTTGTTGATGAGATGAACGAATTGTATCGTGTCGAGGTCGGTGGAGGTGATACATTGTCTCTCACTTCGGGAACTGCATCCGAGATTATGTGGTGGCGTAACAAACTGTTCCCCGATTCCCTTACCGAGACTGTTTACTACAATCTGCTTGATATGCGCAACGAGGCTGCAGTTGCGGCTCTTGCATTACACGATTGGCCTACATACCGATATAACAATGCAATATATACGCGGCTCTATCGTCTTGTGCATGAGGATAAGGAGTTGGTAAATTACAACGAATATATGCAGAGTGTGGCTAACTATCGTCGTGCTGCTGTGGTGCTGTGCGTGACCATTCTTTTGCTGTTGCTTGTTGTGGCTCTTGTAAAATATATGCGTAATGTGGTGATAGGGCGTATGAATAGTGATATTCTTTTGCAGGCTAATGCGAAGGTGCTTGAGGTTGCGCACGGTGTGCATCGAACCGATGGAGTGGCACAGACTCTTGCACGTGAACTGTACGCGGTGCTATGCGACTATCTGCGCATTGAGTCGGTGAGATTGACGTTGAAAAATGGAGGTGAGTTGCAAAAAGCAGCTTATCCATTGGATACAGATGCCGGTATGCGGCTATATACGTCAAACTTTCCATTAGAGCTGCCGACTGCCGATGAAAAAGTGGACTTAGGAGTGCTATCTGTGGTTACAGCGCGTAGGCTGAATGATGGTGAAGAGGCATTGTTGAAGCTGATTGCCGGATATTTGGCTTCGGCAACTTATCACTCTTTGGTGCGTTTGGCACGCGAATATCGCGCCCTTGACGAGATTGAAGAGGAGACCAACAGGGTTAAATCGGAAGAGAATTATTTGCACGTGCGTAATATGGTCATCGATAATTGCTTATCGGTGATAAAGCACGAGACTATATATTACCCGGGGCGTATACGTGAGTTGTTGCTGCTGCTTAGAGAGGGCACATTGACATCTGCTGAATGGCGCGATAAGGTCTCTTCAATGAGTGAGCTGATGGACTATTATAGCTCTATATTCGGTGTCCTCACATCTTGTGCTGCGCGTCAGATGGATGATGCTAATTTCAAGGTAGCACCTGTGAAATTACAGGACGTAATATCTCGTATTGCCGGCTATGTAAGGCGTCGCACAGCGAAAATGGAGTATAAAGTTCTGTTCGAGTATGCGGCTACCGATGCTGTTGCTACGGGTGAT
>JAGCKB010000133.1 GCA_017647725.1 Bacteroidaceae bacterium | reverse complement strand
CCAAAAGCGTTTGCCTCATCCATCCATTTTCCTTGAGCCGCCATAATCTGCTCAATCACATCGCGTCCGCAACCATCACCGCCATTTATAGGAGAGATATATTTCGACAACTCCTTAATTTCGTGTGCCGCATCGGCAGGGCAACAGGGAAGACCGCACATCTGCATTACCTCGTAATCGGGAATATCGTCGCCCATATACATAACCTCCTCGGGGTTGAGTTCGTACATTGTCAGAAGTTCCTCGAAGCAGTCTCTTTTTATTGATGCACCTATATATACATCCTTTATTCCAAGTCCCTGATAGCGTACACGCACCGCCTCGGTACGCGCACCTGTTATTATAGCCACGTGAAAGCCGGCCTTTACAGCCAACTGCAAAGCATAGCCATCTTTTATATTTACAGTGCGCATAGGTTCACCATTTGGATACATTGATATTGTCTCGCGGCTTAACACGCCGTCAACGTCGAAGACAAGCGCCTTAATCTTTTTTAAATCGTAGTTTATCATATTTATCGGTTTTTTAGAATATAATCACTGAGCATATTGTAGACCGACAGCAGCTCCTCGTCGAGCAGTGAACGCTGCGACTGCATCACCGCCTCGTCACCTCGGCGCGCAGGCCCTGTCTGCGCCTCTTTCGGATGCAACGAATGTACCTTTGCCGCCGTCTCGTCTATAAGCGGCAGCATCGCCTCGAAAGGAAGCCCGTTGCGTCTCAGCAGCTCGGCCGACATTGCATATAGTGCATTGGGGAAATTGCAGGCAAACACAGCAGCCAAATGCAGATAACGACGCTGCTCACTCGTTGCATCATATACTTTTCCGCGAAGTTCAGAGGCTATAAAGCGCAGAGTCTCTGTTGCTGCCTTATCGCACCCCTCGACAAAAGTTGAAACAGTTGAGAAATCCACTATACGCAAACGGCTGAATGTCTGCATAGGGTAAAACACCCCGTAGCGACTGCATCCTGCCTCACGCAGTGCATCCATCGATATACTGCCCGCGGTATGTGCAATAAGAGAAGAGGGGAAAAGTGTGGCAACCGAAGAAAGCACCTGTGGCAGAGCCTCATCGGCCACCGATACAATTACCACATCGGCCTGTGGCAAGGCATTCATATCACAGGAGTAGAACGTTCCTAAACGCTCGCCAAGCGCACGCGCCGACTCCTCGGTACGACTCCACACCCCCGCAACATCTATTCCGGCACCACACAAAGCAACGCCCAACGATGTCGCCAGATTGCCAGCACCGACAAGAAGTACCGAATTACTGCTCACCGTACTTTCCAACATACACCTTCTCCCACAGCATTTTCTCCTCGTCGAAAGGCTTCGATTCTCGTTCCTTATGTCCTACTGCCAAAATAGATAGTACGGCATAGTGCGGAGGCAGCCCTAACAGAGATTTCACATTCTCTTCGGCCGAATTACCCTCGGCATCGCTGCGCAGGCGTATCTGCACCCAACAGCTGCCAAGCCCCTGCTCCTCTGCTGCAAGCTGCATAAGAATTGTAGCGATAGAGCAATCCTCGATCCACACATCTGTTTTTGTAGTATCGGCAACGACAACAACCGCCATTGGCGCACCCTCGAGCAACTGCGCACCGGCAGCCTTACTCACCGAAAGAGCTTTTAGCATATCCTTCTCTTCGACAAGAATAAACTCCCAAGGATTTATACGATGCCCCGAAGGAGACATCAGCGCAGCACGCATAATATTTGCAACCGCCTCTTTATCTACAGTCTCATCTGTAAAGCGTCGGCAACTGCGTCTATTCTTTAGTAATTCCAGAAAATTCTCCATAAAACAATATTTTACAACCGCGAAGATACTCTTTTCTTTGCGACAGACAAAATACGAGACTACACAAAATAAGAAGCTATTATAAATTTCTATAAAAAATTTTCATATAGAAGCTGACAGTGTCGCGATATAAGATTAAACAGCGTCTAAGTCATATAAAACAAAGATAAGCAGAGGTTGTTATATTATTAAAAGAGTATGTATGCAACAAGAAGATAAAAAGGCACTTAAATACCACTCCGAAGGACGACCGGGAAAAATAGAGGTAATGCCCACAAAGCCACTGCGCAACCACGAAGAGATTGCACTCGCCTACTCTCCGGGAGCAATAACACCCGCAATAGGAATAAGCAAGAATGTTTGGAACGCATACAAATACACCAACAAAGGCAATTTGGTTGCTATAATAAGCAACGGCAGTAACATTTCTGAAGGCAAAAATTTAGGAGCAGCAGCGGCAAAGCCACTATTGGAGGGTCGCAGTATGCTATTTAAAGTTTATGCCGACATCGACGCATTTGACATAGAAATTGCCGAAGAGAACAGCAAAAGACTAATAGAGATAATAGTCTCAATGGCACCCACTTTTGGTGCAATAGAGCTATCTGGAATCGAGCCCCCAAAGTGCTATCTCATAGAAAAACAGTTGCGCAAACTATTGGACATACCGGTAATCAATGACAATATATGTGGCAAAGCAGTATGCTGTGCTGCTGCCATAATGAATGCAACCGAATTTGCCTGTAAAGAGATAGAGAATCTGAAAATCGTTCAGAGCAGCAGCGACGAAGCCATTTCGACAATGCTTCTCGCCATAGGCATCAAGCAAGAGAACATAGTGACACTCGGCAACGACGAAGAGCGAAACCCATCTACGTCCATCGCCAATGCCGATGTTTTCATAGGTCTTTCAAAAGAGAGCGTAATAACGGAGGATGATATATCATCAATGTCTCACGACCCGATAATACTATTACTATCCACCGCCATTGGAATAGATTTTGAAAGAGTGAGAAAAATACGCCCCGATGCAATTTTCGCAACCTGCAACCCCGACCTACCTAATCAGATAAACGAATTCATCTCCTTTCCTTATATTTTTCGCGCAGCGCTCGACACGCTTGCCAGCTCCATTGACGAAAAGATGCTTTTAGCAGCAGTGAAGGCTATTGCACAGTTGGCACGTCGCCCCGTACCTGCATCACTGAAAAGAAAATATAAGAAGGAATTCGTATATAATAGAGAATATATCTTACCACTGCCCAACGACCGACGTCTTGCTACAGAAGTAACCGTTGCTGTAGCAAAGACAGCCATAGAGAGCGGAATAGCCCGACACACTATAACCGATTGGGAAGATTACAACAACACTCTTTTAAGCCGTCTCGAGAGAGAATATAGTTTCTGCCGCGAGATTTTTGGGCATCACCGCAGCAACAACAAACTGCGTCGTCGATACACACGCTCATTACCCGACATTATATCATATAATTAGCAGGTGAAACGTCATACAAAAAAAATAATACACACAATCTTCTGATAGTGTGTATTATTTGCTATGTGCCACTTTTTTTCGGGCATACTCTTTTTTTATAGCCTTAGGCAACTCCTTCATTATAAGAGAGACTCTTTTCGATTGCTTACGGGGTTCAACAACAAGCCTATGCAACCACTCCAAGCCTAATTTTATCATCCACTTAGGAGCCCTCTTTGGAACATGTTCCAGTCCGCTATAGAAGTTAAAAATTGCACCTACCCCAAACATAACACCACGTTTCAGATAAGGTTTCAGACGGTACATAAACTGCTCCTGTTTAGGTGCTCCCAAAGATATCCACACAATATCGGGGGCCTCTTCGTTTATCATTGCAGCGATACCTTCGTAATCGAAATCATCAACAGAACAGTAAGGTAGCTCCTCGAAACGCATATTCGCAATAGAAGGGTCAATTTTCGTCATCTCACTCTTAAGTCCATCGAGCACCTCACGCGATGAGCCCAAAAAGAATTGCTTATACCTGCGTTTATTTATGAAATTAAAGAATAAATCCGACGCACAATAATTTGCATAATTTGTGCCGTACATCAAATTTATTATTATAGGAAGCCAAGTGCTGTCACAATTACTTACGACTGAGTTATTGATAACATCGAGATGGCTCGAAAAACGTTGAGCCTCGGAAAAGTTATTACCATCAAGCGCACAGACATAGCCCGCTCTATTCTCGCGAATACAGCGTTCTATAATCTCATCCACTCTACGATGATCAAATACAAAGTTTATCCCAAAGTATTTTTTCATTATCTGGTAATAACACTAAAAAAAATAATTCCCTGTATCATTTGGATTAACTGATACAAATATACATACAAACGAGCGAGAAATATGAAGTTCACTTCAATATTTTTCAAAGCGAGTGCAGTCTATTGTTCGCGATTTATCGCAAATATACATAACATTTTTCTAACTCGAAATTTAATAAGTTTGCAAAATTAAAGTTTTTTATCACATCTACCAAATATTAATAATAAAAACCTACAAATTAACATTTATAGTTTTGATATTATTTGTATTTTTGCGGTCACGTGCGAATAAGCATTATATTTGCATCAATTTTTCCCATATCAAATTAATATTAAAACAAGAACAAATATGACACTTAGTTGGTTTGAATGTAAAGTAACATACGAGCGTGCAGGAGAAAAGGGCCTCAACACAAAAGTAAACGAAGTATATCTAACACAGGGATTTACCTTTACCGAGGTTGAAAAGCGT
>JAGCKB010000008.1 GCA_017647725.1 Bacteroidaceae bacterium | reverse complement strand
ATTAAAACAAGAACAAATATGACACTTAGTTGGTTTGAATGTAAAGTAACATACGAGCGTGCAGGAGAAAAGGGCCTCAACACAAAAGTAAACGAAGTATATCTAACACAGGGATTTACCTTTACCGAGGTTGAAAAGCGTCTGACAATGGAAATTCAGCCTATGGTTACCGGCACTTTCGATATAATGAAGATGGAGCGCACAAAGTATAATGAACTTGTTGACAGCACCGAGGAAAATGCCGATAAATGGTTCAAGTGCAAGATTGTAATGGTGACAATAGACGAGGTGAGCGCAAAGGAGAAAAAGACCTCAGCAGTTATTTTGGTAAAGGCCGAGGATGTCTCGGGTGCAGTAAAAAATCTTACCACGCATATGGAAGATTCAATCATGAATTACGACCTTGCGGCTGTTAACGAGAGTAGCATTGTAGATATTTTCCCCTACGAAGCTGTTTAAGTAAAAAAAGATGCAAGCAGATATAAAAAGGAACATAGAGCGCATAAGTGCCACCCTGCCAAGCGGGGTGACACTTATAGCCGTTTCGAAATACCACCCCGTAGAAGCCATAGAAGAGGCATACTGTGCAGGACAACGTCATTTTGGCGAAAGCAAAGCACAAGACCTGCGCATCAAGCAGCAAACGCTCCCCAAAGATATTTATTGGCACTTTATAGGGCATCTGCAAAGCAATAAGATAAAATACATTGCACCGTATATCCATCTTATACACAGTATCGACTCGCTACGTCTGTTGCAGGAGGTAGACCGACAAGGTGCAAAGGTTGGACGAACCATAGATTGTCTTTTACAAATACACATTGCACGCGAAGAGACAAAATTCGGGTTCACGCCCGATGAGTGTCGCGCAATGCTCGATACCGGCGAGTGGCGCTCACTATCCAATATACGCATACGCGGTCTTATGTGTATGGCAAGCAACACCGATAATAATGAGCAGATAAAAGAGGAGTTTCACGCTGTAAAAGAGTTGTTCGACGAGATACGTGCAAAGCACTTCTCTTGCGAAAGCACTTTCGACACACTATCGGCCGGTATGAGCGATGACTATGCGATTGCCATTGAAGAAGGCAGCACACATATTCGCATAGGCTCCGACATTTTCGGCCCACCACAGAAATAACCCATTCTACTTTTTCAACGAAAAAGGCTGTAGAATAGCCACACCTTAAGAACAGAACGAAGGAAAACCTTCGTTTTTTTTATTTAGCAGTATCTAAGAAGCTGTTTAAATTTCTAAAAAAAATATTCATATAGAAGCTGACGGTTTCGTCGTTTTTTATATTCAAAAATGCCTGTTTGTTTCTTTTTTGTGGTTACATAGCCCGCTATGCGCCCTTAAAATATAAATAAACATCCAATTTTTGCTCTATAAAAAACTTGACGATATAAATTTAAACAGCTTCTAAAAATTGCACATTTTTCTCTTTTTGTGCAATTTTCTGCATTTTTTCTTGTTTTTTCCACTTTTTTATTATTAACTTTGCAAACGAAAAGTAAAAAGAACAATTAATTATGGGCAAAATTTGCTTTTGCTATACCATTATATTATTTTTGCTTTTGGACAAAAAATGAGATATTGCCAACCGGGCCGGTCACCTTGTTTGCAATCATTTTTTGCCTATGGTCAAGAAAATAAACAATCTACAAATACTAACAATCATGTCTAACAATCAAAGCTTCATTGGGCTATACGCAACCTCTTTTAAAGAGAATTGGTTGCATAGCGCTCTCACCGATTATAAAGGTATCTCTTACACCTACGGCGATGTTGCAAGCGAAATAGCCAAACTGCACACCTTCTACCGTCTGAGCAACATAAAGCCAGGCGACCACATTGCACTATGCGGTCGCAACTGCTCGCGTTGGGGAATAGCTTTTTTGTCGGTAGTAACATACGGTGCAATAGCAGTACCCATCTTGCACGATTTTAAAGCCGATAATGTTCATCACATTGTTACCGACTCGGACTCACGACTGCTATTCGTCGGCGACTCGAACCGCACACAGCTTAACTATGACAACATGCCGGCTCTTGAGGGAGTAATCCGCATCGAGGATTTTTCACTCAATATGAGCCGCAGCGAGACAATAAGCGAAGCACACTCTAAGATGAACGATGAGTTCACAAAGAGCTACCCCAAAGGTTTCAGCGCAGCAGACATCGATTACTATCAAGAAAGCCCTGAGGAACTTGCCATAATAAACTACACATCGGGCACAAGCGGCTTCTCAAAAGGTGTACTTATCCCCTATCGTGCACTTTACAACAATATGATGTTCGCTACAGAAGTACTCACAATGAAGCCCGGAATGAATATGCTCTCAATACTTCCAATGGCACATATGTATGGAATGGCATTTGAGTTCCTCTATCAGCTCACACGTGGTGTGCAGGTATTCTTCCTGACACGTACCCCCAGCCCACGCATCATATTCGATGCATTCAGCAAAGTACGTCCCACAATCATTGTAGCCGTTCCACTTATCATAGAAAAGATTATACGCAAGAGCGTAATGCCCAAGCTTCAAAAACCGCATATGCGCATTGCTACAAAGATTCCAGGAATAAGCAATATCATCTACCGCAACATACGCAAAAGAATGCTCAAAGCATTTGGCGGCAACGTTGTCGGGATTATTATCGGCGGTGCAGCATTCAACCCCGAGATTGATGCTCTGCTACACAAAATTAAATTCCCCTATACTGTTGGTTATGGTGCTACAGAGTGCGCCCCTATTATATGCTACAGCGATTGGAGCGAAGCTAAAGTTGGCAGTTGCGGAAAACCGGCTCTTGGTATGGAGGTGAAAATTCTGAGCGACGACCCGCAGAACAAGCCCGGTGAGATAATAGTACGTGGCCCCAACGTAATGTTAGGCTACTACAAAAACCCCGATGCCACCGAGCAGGCACTCGACAAAGATGGTTGGTATCATACCGGCGACCTTGGAATAACAGACAGCGATGGTTTCATATTCATAAAGGGACGCTGCAAGAGTATGCTTCTAAGCGCCAACGGACAAAATGTTTATCCCGAAGAGATTGAAGCCGTAATAAACTCAATGCCATGCGTTATCGAATCACTCGTAATACAAAAAGAAGAGAAATTTATAGCACTCATCTACCCTGATAACGATGCACTGCAAGCCGAGGGAGTTACAGACATCTCTGCCAAGATGGAGGAGCTGCGCAAAGAGATAAACAAACTTATCCCCGCATACGAGCACATATCAGAGATACGAGTAATGCAAGAGGAGTTCGAGAAGACACCCAAGAAGAGCATAAAGCGCTATCTCTACCAATAACGTTCAAGACTTACCCGGTATAAAGTATAATTTGCTTTTACCATATTCCTAAGATTTGCCAATAATATGTTTATGCATATTTTGGCAAATCTTCTTTTTGTTCGGCAATAATATATAGGTTGAGCAGACAAGTCGACGCTTAAGCCGGCACATATATCCCCCTCGACAGCGCATATCCCGCTGCAGTAAGCAATATGCCGACAATAACGCTGACAGCAATATAGATTGCAAATGCCCAATAATTCCCGGCCTGAAGCATTAGAAGAGCCTCCTTTGAGAAGGTTGAGAACGTCGTAAAACCGCCACAAACGCCAAACGTACAGAATAGAGCAAGCGCTCCCCCATCGTTAGCGGTACGACTAAAAATGCCGCATAGCAAACCAATAACAAAGCATCCCACAAGGTTTACTGTCAGTGTACCCCAGGGAAAAGCCTTGCCAATATTACTCATAGCAACCGAAACAAGATACCTTGCACCTCCACCAAGAAAACTACCTAAACCTACAATCAGCAAATTTTTAAAAATATCAGCACCCATACACTTTGCCGTTTTGACTTTTAGAAGCTGTTTAAATTTATATCGCGACACTGTCAGCTTCTATATGAATATTTTTTTTAGAAATTTAAACAGCTTCTTATATTACAATAAAGAAAATGTTTGCCTAATTCAAATTCATACTGAATAAACAGCACAAATCATTGAGAAGAATAGTTGCTATCCCCTATACATCCTTTTGATGGCAGATACCGATTCAATGGATAAAATAAGCACAAAGGGGAACCAGCACAAAACATCAGTAATCATTTGCGTTTTGCCGTTATCGAGCAAACCTATATATTCCAAACAAGGCATAATACCTGATGCCGGTAATATTGCCAAAAAAGCAGGAGCAAGCAATGGAAATAGAGAGCACATACCCTGCATAACATCCGATACACTGCGATAGTAGCCACACACCGAACCGTGCATAAGAGAGAGCACAAACGAGAGCAAGAAAAAAATCAATATCCAACCAATTACCATTGCCGACGTACCCCAATCATCGGTAACACCGGCAAGCAGTCGCCAAGGAGCCACAGAAGCAGCAAAGAGCATAAGTGAAAACAGCAGCAACACAGCCAGCGTCAAGCCCGCAGCATATCGTCTTATAGAGGAGAGACGAGATAATAATAACGCATCTACAATAGTAACAAAAATTCCCGAAGCTGCCAGCACACCAATAGAAGCCACAACAAGTACTATAGCACCCCAAGGAGCAGCATCCATCGACTGCACAGCTGTATAAAGAGCCCAGCGAACCCCCTCACCCGAAAACAGACTGCGAAATTCCCCACCCGAGCGAGTAAAAAGCCCTACAACACCTATTAGCCACGATACTATCCACAACGCAACCAACGAAAGCGAATATGCGGCAAACGGCAAGTATCTGTAATTCACTTTACTCATCGGCTTCAAGGTTCTCGACATCAATTATATGTAATTCTATTGCACGAACCACGAGGCGCGTAACATTCACACCACGCTGCTCGCCCTCGGGAAAGAGACGCAAGACAAGGTCGGCCTGTCGTTTCTCCAAGGATTTTACGCCAAATGGCATTGTACGCAAATTGGCAATCATATCCTTTGTATACCCTAATGCCAGATGGCGCAAGAAACACTCATCGTAACGGTCTATTTCATACTCTATAAGCGAACGTCTGCGAGCAGCTTCACGCATCACCTCTTCGCGAAAACGTTTGGTAATAGTCTCCAGAATTGGTTGATTAAAGACCAATCGCTTTCCTGCCATTACGCTGCGAATCTCATACTTTGTCAACAGTTCGCCACTTTTAAGCACAATGCCATCGGCGCCGGCATCAAGAACATCCACCCACAGTTTCTCATTCAAGAGCTCGCCCGTAAAGATAAGTACCTTTACTGCGGGATAATCGTTCTTAACCTTAGCACAAATATCAACGCCGACAGTAGTTGAGCCACCCAATCCCAGGTCGAGCAGCAACAAATCGGGCAACTGCTTTTCGAGCAGAGGATAAAGTTCCGACTCGCTCATTGCCACACCTATTATATCGGCTTCGGGAATATCGGTACGAAAAATCTCCTCGGTACCTTTTAGTTCCAACTTTGCATCCTCAACAATTATAACACTGAATCTATCACTCATAACAATAACTATTTACTTTTTTACATTTTATTTTGGCAGTGAAACGGTTATCACACACCCCTCACTACACTCTTTCGCTATAAGGCGTAACGAACGTATGTCCATAAAATCTTCGTGCATACGCACTATTTCACGCGCAATAAGCGGTTCCATTGAGACTGTTTCATCGCTGACAGGAACAAAGAAATTATCACAACGCTCGGAACCTACAAAAGCCTCTACTCCAAGAATATCTATCTTGACAGTCTCTTTCTCGTCACAGACCGAGAATACAATTTTCTTGGCACCCGAATCTATTAACGAACCTACCAACGACTCGAACATATACTCAAGCAGGAGCGCATCACCCGTAGCAACAGCATCGGTAGCCGCATACTCGAACAGAACTTTATACTCCATTTTCGCAGTGCGACGCCTTACATAGCCGGCAATACGAGATATTATGTCCTGTAATTTCACAGGTGCTACCCTGAAATTAGCATCATCCATCTGACGCGCAGCACAAGATGTGAGGACACCGAATATAGAACTATAATAGTCCATCAACTCACTCATTGAAGAGACCTTATCCCGCCATTCAGCAGATGTCAATGTGCCCTCTCTAAGCAGCAGCAACAGTTCACGTATACGCCCCGGGTAATATATAGTCTCGTGCTTTATCACCGAT
>JAGCKB010000132.1 GCA_017647725.1 Bacteroidaceae bacterium | reverse complement strand
TCGCCGTTTTTTATGTTCAATAATGCCTGTTTCTTTCTTTTTTGCGGTTACATAGCCCGCTATGCGCCCTTTAAAAATAAATAAACATTCTATTCTTGCTCTATAAAAAACTTGGCGATATAATTTTAAACAGCTTCTAACCCGTTCCGGCTGATTAGCGTCTGTGCCTATTCCGGTCGATATATATCAGTCCCGATAGAATAAGAGCAGCACCCACCACCGCCATCCAGGTGATACGTTCGCCAAGCACCAATGCCGAGGTGAGCATTGTTAGTATAGGATTCAGATAGATAAAATTTGTAGCCCTTACGATACCTATTTTTTCAAGACACCAGTTCCAACCAAGAAAGCAGAGCATAGAGGCAACACATCCCAACGACAATAGATTGCCCCACACTGCAACATTCCCGGCAAACAAAATATCCCACGACACGCCATTCACTGCAAGCAGTGGCAAAATGGTAAGAAGCCCATAGCCAAACACCTTTCGAGTGACAAGCATCGTTGAGTAGCGCGCCTGCAGCCTCTTTATTATAAGCGAATAGAGCGCCCAACATACACAGGCAGCAAGAGCCAATATATCACCCAAAGGCGAAAGCTTAAGGATGAAGTTACCGTTGAACACAACAAGCGCCATACCAATAAGCGCAATGAGAGAACCACGATAGCCCCATCTGTTCATACGCTCCTGCTTATAGAACAGTCCCACCAAAATAGCAGTTATCAAAGGCGTGAGACATACGATAAGCGAAACATTATAGCAATAGCCGTATGCCAGAGCATAGTTCTCGGTAACAAAATATAGCGAGCCACCCGAAAGGCCCAGTGCCAAGGCAAGCAGCTCATCCTTGACATTATCGAGAAAGAGTCGCTTCCCTGCAAACGGCAGTATAAGAGCATAGGCAAGCACAAAGCGTAAGAAGAAAATCTCATCGGGGCGCAATCCTGCATTAATAAGCACCTTTGTCTGCACAAAGGTACATCCCCAAATGACCACAATGACAAATGCCACAAGGTAGACAATAAATCCCACCCCACCATTTTCGTTTTTTGCCTTATCCCGCATACCTGTATAGAGTAAAATAGAGAGAAGACAACATTGGTTATCCTCTCTCACTATTATTTAACTAAAGGTTTATTTCACAATTGTCGAATCTAAAATCTCCTGTGCTCTATTAAAAGCAATGTGAATATCGGAGCATACATTCTCCTTACCCACAAGTTTCACTATTCCCGCCTTACGCAGAGCCTTCTCCACATTCTCGTGCACACCCGATAGGATTATTACTCGACCCTCTTTGAGCGATGAATTTATGAATATCTCCAAATTATGCAAGCCAGTAGAGTCGATAAAAGAGACCTTACGCATACGCAACACACGTATAGGCATTGCATCGCGAGTACGCATCAACTCGTCGAACTTATTAGCCACACCAAAGAAGAAGGGACCCTCAATCTCAAATACCTCGGTATTCTTGGGAACAGCAATAGTCTCATCGTGCTCGCCATCGTGATGCACATCTATCTGGTCACGTATAACAGAGATATTAGCACTCTCCATCACACGTTTCATGATAATAACCACAGCCATTACAAGGCCAACCTCTATAGCCAATGTAAGGTCAAAGAATACTGTAAGCAACAGAGTAACGAGAAGCACGCCTGTACCTGCCATAGAACTACGGTACATAGAGAGAATAGTTCTCCAGCCACTCATATTATATGCCACCATAACAAGCACGCCGGCAAGACAAGGCATTGGTATGAGCTCGACAAGAGAACCCAAACACAACAGAACGGCCAACAGCACAATTGTGTGTACGACACCCGCTACAGGAGTCTTTCCACCGTTGTTGATATTTGCCATAGTACGTGCAATGGCACCTGTAGCAGGAATACCACCGAAGAAAGGCACCACGATATTGGCAATACCCTGACCAATGAGCTCGGTATTCGAATTATGCTGGTCGCCAATAACACCATCGGCAACCATTGCCGATAGCAACGACTCAATAGCACCAAGCATCGCTATTGTAAAAGCTACGGGAGCAAGTGCCTGAATAGTAGAGAAGAAACTACCCGACTCCATAGATAACTCGGGAAGAGTAAATGGAGGAAATCCCGAAGGCAATTCATAAAGGTCACCGATTCTCTTTATCGAAGTAACATCGGCATACTCACGCAACAACCACGCAGCCACAGTCATTACAATTATGGCAAGCAGCGAACCGGGTATCTTCTTCGAGAATTTAGGAGTAAGAGCAATGAGTACAATGCTAAGGACTCCCATTCCGGCACTCCACCAATCGATATTCTCTACATTATCGAAATAACAGACCCATTTATCAATAAAGTTAGCAGGAACAGATGATATACCCATTCCGAACAGGTCGTTAATCTGTGTCGAGAAGATTGTAATTGCAATACCACCTGTAAAACCTATGATTATAGGATATGGCATAAACTTAATTACACTTCCCAAACGGCATAATCCCATTATAACCAATATTATACCGGCCATAATAGTAGCAATCGCAAGTCCGCTCAGTCCATACTGCTGCACAACACCATACACAATGACGATAAATGCACCTGTAGGACCGCCAATCTGCACCTTGGAACCACCGAATACCGAGATAAGGAAACCGGCCATAATAGCTGTTACCAATCCCTCGGTAGGACCAACACCGCTGGCAATACCAAAAGCAATAGCAAGAGGAATTGCAACAATACCCACAATTATACCGGCCATCACATCGGCTGTAAATTTCTCACGTGAGTAGTGCTTCATCGCCTCGAAGAATTTGGGATGAAAATCCATTAATTTTGTCGCTTTCATTCTGATTATCTTTATTTTAGAAACATTTCATTTTATACCATAAATAGCAATACCCTAAAATGGAGTGCAAAGTTACAAAAAAAACAATTTTTAACAGATATGGTATACAATATTTTTATCCAAGAAGCGAGAGAATAGAATATATAAAAAAGATTGTGTGCTCCACGGAGCACACAATACAAAAAATTACTGTTTGATATTAACTGTGTAAGTCTGATAGGGGAAGTTGAGTCCGCGCTTAGGCAACTGCTCGTACACCTTCTTGTTCATATCAAAGTACACATCCCAATAGTCGGCCTGAGTAGTCCACACGCGAACAGTGATATTAACCGAGCTTGCACCAAGGCTGCCCAAAGCGATAAAATGTGCAGGGTCTTTCAGTATACGTGCATCGGCAGCAATAAGCTCCTCGATAAACGCCTTGGCAGTCTCGTAGTCATCGCCATAAGAGATAGGGAAAGAGAAGTCGACACGACGCAACTGCTCGGCAGAATAGTTATTTACGATACCGGTAGACATTGCACCATTGGGAACAAGGATAATCTTGTTATCGGGAGTCTTTAGAACGGTATTAAATATCTGAATCTCCTTTACAGTACCACTCTGTCCCTGAGCCTCGATGTAATCGCCAACCTTATAGGGACGGAAAAGAAGAATCATCACACCACCTGCAAAATTCTGCAATGTACCGCTGAGAGCCATACCAACAGCAACACCGGCCGAGGCAAACAGAGCAATGAACGATGAGGTATCAATACCAAATATACCTATAATCATTACTATAAGCAGTATGAGAAGCACAACATCAATGAGGCTTGCCACAAAAGTGCGCACTGTAACATTTGTGTTTCTCTTCTCCATAAGAATCTTTGCAACAGAAACAAGACGCTTTGTTATCCAACGTCCTATAACCCAAACAAAGAAAACCTTGATGATTTTAACACCAAAAGAGAGACAGAACGAAAAGAACGCCTGAATAAGTTCCTCAGACGATAATCCTGCGAGAGCAGCTTTCAAGCTCTCGGCACCCTCTGCCACAGCAGGAATAGTATCACTACCTGCTACCGAAGTGGCAATAATAGAAAAAATGTCCAACATAGTTTGTAGTTTGTCGTTAATGGTTTATATTTTCACCTCTTATTTATTATCCAGAATCTGACGAGCAGCATTCTTTGTATCTACCTTTTTAATAACTTGCTCTATTGTACCATCGGGAGCGATTACAAATGTAGTACGTATAATACCCATATATGTACGACCAGCCATCTTCTTTTCGCCCCAAGCGCCATATGCCTCAATGAGTTTTTTCTCGGTATCGGCTATAAGAGGAAAATTCAGCGCCTGTTTGCCTTTAAATCGCTGGTGCGATGCTACGCTGTCGGCACTCACGCCAACCACGCTATACCCCGCAGCAACAAGTTCATCCATTCCGTCGCGCAGTGAGCATGCCTCGGCAGTGCATCCCGGAGTACTATCTTTGGGATAAAAATAAAGAACAAGTCTCTTTCCCGAAAAATCATTTAACGAGAGCTGACGCCCCTCCTCATCCACACCCAGAAAATCGGGTGCCTTGTCTCCTATATTAAGCATAATGTATTACTTTTTAATTGTCACTTTAAGAATACGCACATCATCCAATGGGCGGTCATATTTATCGCGCTCAACATTCTGAATTTTATCTACAACCTCAAGTCCCTTTGTCACCTCGCCAAAGACGGTATATTCGCCATCGAGGTGCGGCACACCACCAACCGTAGTATAAGCAGTTGCCTGCTCTGGAGTTAATTCGAGGCGGCGTCCTGTACGCTCCTCAATCATATTCAGCAGCATCATAAGTTCGCCCTTATCGTAGACCTTACCCCATACAATGTAAAATTGGCTTGGCGAAGACATCTTGGCAGGATTCACATCATCGCCCTCGCGAGCAGCCGCCAGCGCACCACGTTTGTGTATCAAACCGGGGCGAATCTCGGCATTCAGCAGATAGTCAGGGCCACCCTCGCCCAAGCGCTCACCCGGCTCGGCATATTTTGAGTCGGGGTCACCACCCTGTATCATAAAATTAGGAATGACACGATGGAAAAGCAACGAATCGAAATAAGCCTCATTGGCAAGTGAAATAAAATTATCGCGATGTTTGGGAGTCTCGTTATAGAGTTTCAGTTCTATTGTACCCATTGTAGTCTCTATAACAACCTCATACTCCTTTGTCTCTTTAGCACAAGAGAGCATAAGAGCCGCAGCCATTGCAACAAGCACAAGTCTCAATTTCTTCATTTCGGAACACAATATTAAAATTCTGCGCGAAAGTAGTAAAAAAATATGATATTTAAGCACATCAGCGACCTTAAAAACGAAAGAGGAGCCCCAAAAGTAAAGAGAGACTCCTCATAGCTATTGCCGTTGAATATAAAGGTTGTATTCAAGGCATTTATTAACACACAATCATTTCGTTACAATTTAGAAGCTGTTTAAATTTCTAAAAAAAATATTCATATAGAAGCTGACAGTGTCGCGATATAAATTTAAACAGCTTCTTAGAACACACATTACATCGTCCCTGCAAATTCCCTCTCACGATTCTGCGTCATTGTACGCTCCTCCTTTAATTTATATATCTTGAAACTGTTGGCAAACGGTGTCATTGCAATCTCCTCATCTGCAATCAATTCCTCTATAATATCGGGAAGATACTTATACGACTCAATATTCAGCGCCGTATGTCCACCGCTACGCTCCATCTCAAAAGCAGTCGCGATATCCACAGGGAAAGCAGTACCATAACACGAAAGATAGTGCGCCACATTCTCTTTTGTTGGTTCAAGCTCCTTTGCCATCTTCTTGTCACCATTTGCAGGCAGAACATTCCCCCCTGTCAATCGGGCAATCTCGGTCTCAAGCGTCTCCATCGTGGTGTATCCCTGAACAAGAAGCTCTTTTCCTCTGAATTGCAGCAAGAATGTAGGAGTTGTATCGGCACCATAATGTGCCGCAAGCTCCCTATTCTCTTGAAACATCCTCTTTACCTCCCTGCTCTCTATTTTGCAACGAACCTCATCGGGGGAAAGTCCCACGACAGCAGCAAACCCGGCAAGCTTAGAGATATCAGCTGTTCTCACAGCCTCGGCAGCCGTTGCCTGCTGTATCACCCTCAAATAGCGATGCGCAATTTCTTTATTCTCATCACCCACCAATTGTCGGACAGCAATGTAGGCCAGACATTGAGGAATCGTCGAGGTATGCTGTTCGTCAAACAGACGGAATCCGTGCTCCTGCACCGGCATTCCGTGAATCTTAGAAGCCTCGACCCACGCAGTAACCAAATTACGATTAGACAATGCAATATCATCTCCCCCAATATGCAGACGTCTATCACTGAATGTGCGAATATCATCTACCATTCCCGTCATCACATACTCAATATCCACACCCTTGCCGTAGCGATACTCTATCGCCCGCATTATGGGTGATGTACCCCAGCACCAAGTGCACACAGGGTCGGCAAAAACTGTAATCTTTAATTTATCCATATATCTCTGTAATTTACAAAGAGAACAAACAAATCAAAGTTTTTGTTTAGGCCAGACCGCCTTATGCCACAATACTATTATGCAACTTATCAACAAACTGCTTTACGCAGATAAGGTGCTGGCCGAACACGGCTTGCCACTTGTAGACATCGAATGGTCGCTTAGTCATCAATGTAGCAGGTGTTATATCTCCATTACTACAAACGTATGTGATAATGGTTTTCAGGTACTCCTCCTGCATACTGTTGAGCACATTGTTGCCGATGAACGACGAGAATGTTTCAAGAGCCTTTGTTCTATCGACTCCAACCTGTGAGCGCACAAAGGCTGCCACGCTATCGCCACAAAGCATATTACCACTTGTAACATATTTTTGGTACTCCTCTTTCGTGCCAAGTTCTTTCCACATTATACGCTCCAGCTCCACAATATCCTCGCGTGTGAGCTGCTCAATGTTTACAATCTTCTGTATAGCCGGGTGGCTACGGTGCTCGGCAAGATAATCAACAATTTTCTGCTTGTATGTTCGTGGCAACAGTGTCTCAGCCTCGCCTTTGTCAATGACGGTATCTTCAATATCAATGGTGAATTTTCTGTTCTCCGAGCCCACAAGGAACTTTATTATCTCGCGTAACTCAACACGAACATACTCCAAACCATCCAAAGTGAGTGCCTCCCAAAAGGCAGCCTCTGACAACGATTTTATTATAGGCATCTTCGCTGCCACCTGCGG
>JAGCKB010000131.1 GCA_017647725.1 Bacteroidaceae bacterium | reverse complement strand
TGTTGAAATTGATAAGAGTTGACTGTATAAAACTTCCTATCAGATAATAATAGTGTACTACGACATTTCCTCTAATTCCGTTCTTTTAGGTACGCAAATGCAAAATGGCATCTGCTACAACCGTTTTTGTTGCAATACTCTTTCTGTCATTGTATAAGCGCTTGGGAGTCGGCAGCGCAGTCAGCATAAATGCCGGCATCGTTCCATTTGCGTATTATGCTGTTATGCTCACCGGTAAGATTATGTAATAGTCTCTCGGCTTTGTTGCAAAGATTTAAATCGCTTCTGTGCTTGCCGTATGCATAGAGTATTGGAACAATGGTGTTTATTATTATCGTATGTAGTTGCGAGATACGCAGAGGGCCGCATCCACTGGTCGTTGTTCCGCCGAATTGCAGATGGTTCCACCAATAACCCTCAGGGGTGCTTTGTAGTATAGCTTCTAACTCCTTTTGTGTCTCGCAGGCCGATATAGATGATAGGGTGGCGCGATAACTGCTGTATAGCGCTGCTAACCGGGCTATTCGCAAGTGTGGTGTGGCACTCCCGTTCCACGTTTTTGCATCTATGCTTTTGAGATTGAATTTCTGTGCCAGGAATTTATATTCGCGCACTAAATCTTTGTAGTAACTGCTTTCCAATGCCTCTTTACGATAGTATTCGGGGATTGACTCTTCGCCAAGAAGGCCTGCCTGACCAAAGAAAATTGCCTCTACTTGCAGCAAGTTATCGCGGTGCTTTCCAAGTGCCTGCATATCTAACACTGCCGCCCACTGCTCAAAGGAGCTGCTTTGTATACCGAAACCGTAGTTTCTTGCCATAAGTTTGAAGAATGTCTCTTCCCATCTTTTCCCGCATTGTTCGTGCAGCTTCTCTATTCTTTGTGCCTTCTCCTCTATGCGTTCTATCATAAGGCGCGATAGGTTGCTGTGTAGGTGTACCTTCTCCATTCCTGCCATTGTCTTGTGACAAGGAAGTCTTTGTGTACCCTTTATTGCAGCCTCGTATTCCTTTGATTTCTGTTGAGAATAGTTAATGCGCAGCTGTGGAACGTATTCACCGTGAGGAAGCATTGTCTCAATATCGTCACTCTCTGTTATATGCAGTATTATGTTATTGTAACAGTTGCGACCTCTGCTTTGTATCTCTTGTTCCCAGTCGCTGCTTTTGTGATGCAGTATAATATTTCCCGACCACTCGTGAGAACCAATCTTCAGCCTCGCATTACGGAAAATGTTACCGTCCGATGGCTCATTTTTTCCGGCTTCGATAACCTGTATGGCCTCTCCTGCCGTTGTGTAGAGCTGCTCCTTGGTGAGCACTCTGTTTCTCCATATATAGTGCATAAATGTACTCATAGCGCCCTTTGTTTTTATTCTGTTTGTCGGTTGTTTTTCCTAAGAAGCTGTTTAAATTTCTAAAAAAAATATTCATATAGAAGCTGAGTGTTTCGTCGTTTTTTATATTCAAAAATGCCTGTTTGTCTCTTTTTTGCGGTTACATAGCCCGCTATGCGCCCTTAAAATATAAATAAACATCCAATTTTTGCTCTATAAAAAACTTGACGATATAAATTTAAACAGCTTCT
>JAGCKB010000007.1 GCA_017647725.1 Bacteroidaceae bacterium | reverse complement strand
GCATAGTAACGCCAAAGAAGCGAAAATCGCCCCCTCTCGGGGATATACTCCGTTAGCGTAGCAGCAAGATTCTCGTCTCTCTTTACTCTATAATCGCTTTTTATACGTTTAAACTCACGTCGAGCATTAATAACAGCCTTAAAATCGCCTATACACCCTGTGAGCAAGAATTTCAGAGCAGCCACATAATCAAGCACACAACGCACTCGCATTACCGACGCAAGCTCCCTCTGTGGCAGATTCTTATAGAGCATAAGCAGATTATTTCTGAAATTGAGGAATGTCTTTCTTGGATTCGAGTAGTTAAGCGTAGCGCCACCAACGTGATAAACGACACTCTCGGGAACACACACGATGCGTCTGCCACGCGACCTCAATCGCCAACAGAGGTCAATCTCCTCCATATGCGCAAAGAAAGTGCCATCGAGTCCACCGACAGAACGAAAATCCTCGGCACGAATCATCAGTGCCGCGCCTGTTGCCCAGAAAATATCGCAGGGCTCATTATACTGCCCCCTATCCTCCTCTACTGTATCAAAAATTCTGCCACGACAATAGGGATAGCCGTAACGGTCAATAAAACCACCCGATGCCCCTGCATATTCAAAATGCGTCTTACGCTTATAATCGAGTAACTTCGGTTGGCAGGCTGCAATACTTGAATTACTCTCCATTGCCAAGAGCAGTGGTTCAATCCAACCATCAGTAACCTCTACGTCAGAGTTCAGCAACAGAAAATATTCGGCATCCACATTTTGCAACGCCCTGTTATATCCCTCGGCAAACCCCCAATTCCTGTCCAACTTAATAAGCGGCACCGAAGGGAACTCACTACACAATACAGCCAACGACTCATCGGTCGAGGCATTATCGGCAACAATAACCTCGACATCCGTCCCGCTCCCCGCTATTACCGACGGTAAGAACCTACGCAGCATAGCGGCACCATTATAATTGAGTATGACTATTGCAATTTTCGTCATTATCCTGCACTTATTACCTCGTCGACCAACAGCGCCGAAGCATCCTCGTTAAAGCCACCTAATCGAACACGCACCTCACAATTTACAAATTCCTTGTTGTAAGGCATCTCGACACGTATATAATTCTCGGTAAAGCCACCCATTGGCATTCCCGCGCGAGGTTTCTCGAACAGAACAACCGCCTCTTTTCCGCAGAAACGTCCGTAGAACGCACGACGCTTCTCCTCGCTAAGCTCTATAAGCAAACGACTGCGACGATGCTTCTCGGCAGGCGATACAACACCCTCTATCTTAAGCGCCTGTGTTCCGGGACGCTCAGAGTAGCTGAACACGTGTAGCTGCGAAATATCCAAACCCTTTATAAAGTTATAAGCCTTCTCGAAAAGTTCCTCGGTCTCGCCCCTTGTACCAACAATAACATCGACACCAATAAAAGCATCGGGAAGTTTTTCGCGAACAGTGGCAATCTTCTGCGCAAAAAAACCGGTATCATAACGACGATGCATAAGTTTCAGCACCTCATCGCTACCCGCTTGCAGAGGAATATGCAGATGCGGCATAAAGCTACGCGAGACAGCCATATAATCAATTATCTCATCGGTAATGAGGTTAGGTTCTATCGAAGATATACGATAACGCTCTATTCCCTCTACCTCATCGAGTGCCTTTACAAGAGAGACAAAACTCTCGCCTGTAGTCTTTCCAAAATCGCCAATGTTTACACCCGTAATAACAATCTCCTTACCACCCTCCTCGGCAGCTTTCTTTGCCTGCGCCACGAGCGAAGCAATCTCGGGATTACGGCTTCGTCCACGTGCAAAAGGAATTGTACAATATGTGCAGAAGTAGTCACAACCATCCTGCACCTTAAGAAAATAACGTGTGCGGTCGCCACGCGAACAAGAGGGCACAAAGTTACGCACATCTTTTGTTGGACGAGCATACCACTCTCCCTCACCCTCATGTTTCTGCAATGTACCAAGATGCTCCAATATATCACCTTTACGCTCTATACCAAGCACAACATCCACACCAGTTTCGGCTGCAAGTTTCTGCGGAGAGAGCTGAGCATAACATCCTGTCACCACCACATACGCTCCCGGGTGCTGTCTTATAAGCTTATGGATAGCCTGACGGCATTTCTTCTCGGCCTCTTGGGTTACTGCACAACTATTTATTATGCAGATATCGGCCTGCTCTCCACGTCGAGCTGTGCGTATTCCCGCCTCTTGCAACGTACGTTCTATCGTCGCAGTCTCCGCGAAATTAAGTTTACAGCCCAAAGTATAGTAAACCGCCTTTTTATCTTTAAATACAGTTTTATCTATCATTTTTATCACATTATTCTTTGCAAACTATTTAGAAGCTGTTTAAATTTCTAAAAAAAATATTCATATAGAAGCTGACGGTTTCGTCGTTTTTTATATTCAAAAATGCCTGTTTGTTTCTTTTTTGCGGTTACATAGCCCGCTATGCGCCCTTAAATTATAAATAAACATCCAATTTTTGCTCTATAAAAAACTTGACGATATAAATTAAACAGCTTCTTAATTTGCAAAAATAGCAACAAACGAGCAAAAGTACAATAAGCGAGTGGGTTAAAATTAATTTTCACACACAACGAGCGAAACGAGTGAAGCAGAACTTCGTAAAACAAAAATAAATTATTGGTGTCCGGTAAAAGTTTTTCAGTCTCTCATTTAGGTTTGTTTGTTAAATTCATCCTTTCATTGTTAT
>JAGCKB010000006.1 GCA_017647725.1 Bacteroidaceae bacterium | reverse complement strand
TTGTGAGTTTGTTAACAGATAGCGTGCCCTTGCCAATTTTCGTTGGCGTATGTAGTTTGTAGTGTTGGTGCCTGTTATGCTGTTTATTTTGCGGTTCAGTGTTGTTGTGCTCATTATGAGGTGGTCGGCAAGCATTACTGCGCTTAGATTGCAGTTCATTATGTTCTCGTGTATGTAGTCGTCTATCTGCTTTATAAAATCTTGCTCGTTGCTTGTAATCTCTTTTGTGTGTTCGTTGTAGTCGTAGCTATTGGCTGCTTTCAGTTGTGTGCTATACCTCTTTTTTAGGATGTCGCGTTGTTCCAATAGGCGACGTGTCATCATTAGTAGTTCATCGGGAATGAATGGCTTACCAAGATATGCTTCGGCGCCTAAATCAATACCGGTGATGCGGTCGGCAGTGTGGGTGCGTGCCGAAACTACTATGATGGGTATGTGGCTTGTGTTTTCATCTGCTCGTATGGCTTTTATAAGTTCCAGGCCGTCCAACTCGGGCATCATAATATCGGTTATAATTAATTGCGGCTGTTTGAGTGATGTTATTTCAAGAGCTTCTTTTCCGTTCTTTGCCCATCTGAAGTTGTATCCTTCGTTTTTCAGTATGCGTGTTATGAGCATTGCTACGTCGCTGTCATCCTCGGCGACGAGTATATAGTTTTGCAGTGTCTCATCTTGTTGTAGCTTGTCAAGAGTAGTGTTGTCACTCTCTTGATACTCATTTATGGTTATGTTGCTGCCTCCATGTTCGTTGTACTCGGTCATTTTGTCAACCAGAGTCAGCAGGTCGTTGCTCCTGCGTGTTATCGCATCAAATTCTTTAAGTGCAATGTCATCATTTTCGGGGATATGTCTTTTCAGCTCGTGTGTCATTCCAAAAAGTACTGTCAGCGGTGTGCGCAGCTGATGTGTTATTCCTCGATAGAAATCCTGACGCTCTTTGTTCGTCTTTTGCAGTATCTTATTGCTTTTTTTACGCTCGTGGGCAGCACGTAATATGGCTGCTATGGCAATAAAGGTGAGTATGATTGTAATAGTTCCTCCCCACAATGTTATTTCTCGTATTTTCTTCTCCTGTAGCAGTTGCTCTTGCGCCTTGTTAATCTCCTCTTTTCTTTTGTTTATCTCGTAGTTCAGACGCAGGTTATGTGTGTGACTGCGGTTTTCCTCTATGTTGATACTATCTTTGTAGGCTTGTGCTATGTGGGTGCTCTCAAGCGCTTTTTGCCATAATCCTGTCGCTTCGTATATATTGGCTTTTTGAGCATAGAGCCTTGCTAAGCGTCCCTTTGCCTTAATTCTATTGGCTGCCTCTAATGCTTCTTTGTTACGTCTCAAAGCCTCGCTATAGTTCTTCTCCTTGAAGCTTAATTGAGCAAGTGCTGTGCAGGCGTTTAGCCAATGCCAGGTATCCTTGCTCACGACTCCTATCTCATAGCTTTTAAGATAGTTCTCTCGTGCTGATGCAAAATTACCCTCTGTTTCGTCTATCTCTCCCAAATTATAGTAGCAGATGCTTATTCCTATGAGATTGTTCGCTTCTTGATTTTTCAGCATCGACATATTATAATATATGCGTGCCGAGTCAAGTTCGTTATTGTCTCTTTTTATTGCTCCTATATTGGCATAGTTTATTGCTTGTCCGGTGCTGCTGTGTAGTTCCCTCTCGCCTTGTAGGGCACGGCGGAACATCTCCTCGGCTACCTGCGCGTTGCCTAATGATAGCATCACGTTGCCAAGGCCGTTTAGTGTGCGTACTTGGTTTTTGCGTGCGATATATGAGGTATCGCTTGTGGTCTTGTCATATAGGTGTAAAGCTGCGTAATGATGGTTGGCTGCCTCTTTAAGGTCGCCGATGCGTCTGAAATTTGTACCTTGGTTGTTTAGTGCTATAATTAGTTGAATTGTATCCTTTAATTCTGTGGCAAGTCTTATACAAATCTCGTGCTCTCTTATGGCTGTGTCGAACTGCGAGCGGTTGCGCATTACGTTACCATATTTCTGCCTTATGAGTAACTCGCTATGTCTGTCGTTTATGGAGTCGTAATATGCTATGTGGCGTTTAAGTTCGTCGGCACTGTGTAGACTATCGGCAATAGCCATCGCTTCGCTACTATGTAGCTCTATGAGGCTATTGTCGCACCTGTTGTTGCATCCGACTAAGATAATAGCCAATACAACTATTGCTATTGTTGAAAAATATTTACACATACGCTCGGTTTTAACTCTACTATGCAAATGTAACCAAAAAATGCACTTTTGGAGCCTATTTAACACTATTGACCTCTTTTTTTTACGTAATGTTCCTTATTTCGCTTTAAATGTCTTTATAGTTAAAAAACTTTTTTTTTGAGTGAAAAAACAGCTATACAATTATATATACCTTGCATTTGATATTTTTTGAATTTTGTTAAGCGAATAAATAATAGTTTTTTAAATTCTTTTATTATGAAAAAGTTTTTGTTAAGTTCGTTGCTAATGCTCTTCGGGATGAGTGCATTTGCACAAAGCGGATGGACAAATCCCTCGGGTAATTATCAGCTCGAGACTGTTGTCTATGCTGCTGTCGACTGTGGCGATTATGGGCTTTACGGTAATGATGCCTTGCCCGAGGTTGCTGCGTTTGTCAATGGAGAACTAAGAGCGGTTGTCTCGGAGTACACTCAGATTGAGGTGCCGGCAGGTGAAGGCCGCATCTACACCATTCGTGTGGGTGGTGAGGCGAGTGACAATGGAAAGACCATCAGCTTTAAGTTGTACGACCCCAAAAGCGGTCTTATCTACCCTCTAAGCGGACCTGAAATTACCTGGATAGGTGATAACACACCCGCTAATCCTTCTGATTACTACACTCTTACTGCATCGCCCGCAGTAGAAGCAGCGATATTTACCAAAGACGAAAACGGCGAAGAGATTGAGTCGCCTAATATCTCGATGCGCGTTGGTGACAGGGTTTCTCTCGATGGTTACTATGTGAGATTCTACGATAGCAATGGCAAGGAGACTACCCCCGAGAATACAGGTGTTTGGACTATCGGTGGTGCGAATGCTCCCTATGTCGAGCAAGTTTCTACCAATGATGGTTCTGTTATTATTCAAGGTATTCAAGAGACTCCCGACAACGACGGAGACGGCACTCACGATTTTGTCGAATATGCCATAATGTATAATGTAGGATATTTCAGCTTCAATATTCCTGTGCAGGTTCTCGAGGAGTATATTCCCGTAACGAGTATTGCTATTGAGGATTACAATTACTATTGGCCCGGATACGGTCGTCTTTCACTCACCGAGGAGAACGTGACTTACAACAATGGCAAGAGCATTCCTACATACCCCGGTGTAAGAATAATTTCGAGCAGTAACCCCGATGTTGTCGAGCTGGTACAGAATTACCTTGTATTCCACAAAATGGGAACATCTACCATCACAGTTGTAGCAGAAGATAATCCCGAGGGAACAACTACTTTCAATGTGAATATCCTCTCGGCGTTGGCATCAATGACTACCGGATTTGAAGATGATATATTTGAATACGTAAGAATATTATCCGAGG
>JAGCKB010000130.1 GCA_017647725.1 Bacteroidaceae bacterium | reverse complement strand
TCGCCGTTTTTTATGTTCAATAATGCCTGTTTCTTTCTTTTTTGCGGTTACATAGCCCGCTATGCGCCCTTTAAAAATAAATAAACATTCTATTCTTGCTCTATAAAAAACTTGGCGATATAATTTTAAACAGCTTCTAAGAGCAAGCGAAGATAGTGTAAAAAGAGATAGTAAACAACTGAGAGCCACACGCAAAATTAACAAACCTGCCAAATTGACACATTTTTCGGCACAAAAGTCCTATTTACCCTAAAAAATGTCAGAAAAAACCGATTGGCAAACTATTTGTTATTATACATAAAAAACAATCGAACATTCTGAGCGAAAAAGAGAATAGAATCGAAGAGCAAGAGTTTATAGAGGATGTACAGGTTGCCGATGAGAACGAAGCAACCGCCGAAAATACACAAGAAAATAACGAAGAGCAACCCAGTGAGCTCGACGTTGCAAATGCAAAAATCGCCGAGTTGAGCGATAAATACCTGCGTCAGGTAGCCGAATTCGACAACTACCGCAAACGCACAATGAAAGAGAAAGCCGACCTGATAAAGAACGGCGGCGAGCGCGTTATGGAGTCGATACTACCCGTGCTCGACGATTTCGAGCGTGCACTTGCCAATATGAGCAAAGATGAGAGCGCCAAAGACATTCTCACAGGCATTGAGCTGATACACAACAAATTCATAGGCATACTAAAACAAAACGGACTACAAAAAATAGAGACCGAGAATGCCGATTTCAACACCGACTTCCACGAAGCAATAGCAATGGTACCCGTCCCCACCCCCGAACTGAAAGGCAAGGTAATAGACTGCGTACAGACAGGCTATATGCTCAACGACAAAGTACTACGCCACGCCAAAGTAGCCGTTGGCGAGTAATCATAACAAAACAAATAACTCAGCCACAAAAACAACCACAACAATGGCAAAACGAGACTATTACGAAGTGCTGGGCATCGACAAGAGCGCATCGGCAAACGACATAAAGAAAGCCTATCGCCGCAAGGCAATGGAGTACCACCCCGACAAAAACCCCGGCAATAAAGAGGCCGAGGAGAAGTTCAAGGAGGCAGCCGAAGCATACAGCGTGCTCAGCGACCCCGACAAAAAGGCACGTTACGACCAATTCGGTCACGCCGGAATGGGTGGTGACGGCGGATTTGGCGGATTCAGCGGCCAGGGAATGGACATCAACGACATCTTCTCGATGTTCGGTGACATATTCGGCGGCGGATTCGGTGGTGGCGGATTCAGCGGAGGTTTCGGTGGATTCAGCGGCGGACAGTCGCAGCCACGTCATCGCGGAGGCGACCTGAGAGTAAAGGTTAAGCTCACACTCGAAGAGATTGCCGAAGGTGTGACAAAGAAATTCAAACTGAAGAAATACGTACCCTGCCCCCACTGTAACGGAAGCGGTGCCGAGAACAATGAGACCGAGCCCTGCCCCGAGTGTAACGGAAGAGGTCGCACAGTACGCACCGTACGCACTCCATTCGGTATAATGAACAGCGAGACACCTTGTCAAAGATGCGGTGGCGAAGGTCGCATAATAAAGAACAAATGTAAGCACTGTAGCGGCGACGGCATAACAATGGGCGAAGAGATTGTAGAGATACAGATTCCAGCCGGAGTAGCCGAAGGTATGCAGCTGTCAATGCGTGGCAAAGGAAATGCAGGTAAGCGCAACGGCATTGCAGGCGACCTGCTCATACAGATAGAAGAGGAGAAGCACCCCACCCTAATACGTGACGAGCGTGACCTGATATACAATCTGCTGCTCGACATTCCCACAGCTACATTGGGCGGTGTAGTAGAGATTCCCACCATAAAAGAAAATATCAAACTCACCATAGAACCCGGAACACAACCCGGCAAGGCCCTGCGTCTGCGCGGCAAGGGACTCCCCTCGCTCAACGAATATGGACGCGGCGATATCGTGGTAAACGTAAGCGTATATATCCCCGAGACCTTGAATCGCGACGAGAAGAAAATCATAGAGAGCTTCAAAGATTCGGAGAATTTCAAGCCCACAGAGAGCATAAAGGAGCAGATATTCCGTCGTTTCCGCAATCTCTTCGACTAAGAAGCTGTATAAAAAAATGAACTACAAAGAGACAATAGAATACCTTTTCAACTGCGCACCGCTGTTTCAGCAGGTGGGCAGTTCTGCATATAAGGAGGGATTAGAGACCACCTATCTGCTTGACGAACATTTTGGACACCCTCATCGCAATTACCGCACAATACACATTGGCGGAACAAATGGCAAGGGTTCTACCTCGCACACAGTAGCTGCAATTCTACAAGCTGCAGGCTACAAGGTAGGATTATATACCTCGCCTCACCTTATAGATTTTCGCGAGCGCATACGCGTAAACGGTCGTCCCGTCGACGAGCAGTTTGTCATAGACTTTGTAGAGCGCGAGCGCAATTTCTTCGAGCCGCTACACCCCTCATTTTTCGAGTTATGCACAGCAATGGCACTACTCTACTTTTCACAAGAAAAGGTAGATGTAGCGATAATAGAGGTTGGATTAGGCGGCCGACTCGACTGCACCAATATCATTACCCCCGATGCCTGCGCAATAACCAACATAAGTCCCGATCACACACAGTTCCTCGGAACCACACTGCAACAGATAGCAGGTGAGAAGGCAGGAATAATAAAGCCATCTATTCCCGTTGTCATTGGAGAGACAACCCCCGAAACACGAGACGTTTTCAACGAGAAGGCTTCATCGGTAGCCGCCCCCATCCACTTTGCCGAAAATGAAAATCTTTTACTTTCGGCTCAAATTCATGGTGACGGATTCTTATATAACACCATTGAATATGGGAATATCGAGGGCGAGCTTGGTGGCGAATATCAAATAAAGAATACCAATACAATTCTATCACTGCTGAAAATTCTAAGAGAGCAAGGTTATAATATAGCCGCAGAGCACGTTAGAAAAGGTTTCTCAAATGTCACATCCTTAACAGGGCTTATGGGTCGCTGGCAAAGGTTAGGAACAAATCCCACTATCATTTGCGACGCCGGACACAATGTAGGCGGTATAAAATACATTGTAGAGCAGCTCGCGCGACAAAAGTATGAGACACTGCGCATCGTTTTTGGAATGGTAAACGATAAGGACATAAACAGCGTACTCTCGATGATGCCAAAGAACGCCACCTACTATTTTACACAAGCAACCGTAAAACGCGCCCTACCAAGCGAATCGCTTGCAGAGCAGGCCTCGGTATATTATTTAAAAGGTAAGTGCTACCCCGGCGTTCCCGAAGCATTAGAGGCAGCCAAGCGCGAAGCATCACCCAACGACCTTATATTTGTTGGAGGCAGTTGCTTTGTTGTGGCCGACCTGTTATCTTCGTTACAAGGTTGCAAATAAATGCAAGATTTCAAGAACAAAAACATCTAAAAACTCCACAGTAACCAACTGCGGAGTTTTTCTTTTTAACACTCCGAGAAATTTTACATTGAAATACTTTGAAGTAAGCCATATTTTTATTTTATTTGCATCGTAAACTCGCAGGAGTATGCTGTAACAAAGGGCAGGAAAGACATCTTGTCCCCAATTCGCTGCAACAAACCACCGCAGAGAGTCGTTGTTACAGCAGCACTATTTTTGCAAGAATACTACGCACAAAAGGACAAGACAAGGGTTTCCTTTGTCCCAATATTTTTAGGCGTATATAAATAAAAAACAACTGTAAAAAACAGATAACCAAGCGAATAAACTTTAAAATATGAGCTGTACAGAAAACCTTTCACAGTTGAAGGCCGCCGACTTCAAAAAAACAATCGACGGAAAAGAAACCGCTCTTTTCATTCTTAAAAACAAGAAAGGCAGCGAAGTAGCCATAACCAACTACGGTGGAGCAATATGCAGCATTATGGTTCCCGACAAGAATGGCAACTATGCCAATGTAATTCAGGGACACGACAGCATAGAGAACCTTCTTAACAGTCCCGAGCCCTTCCTCAGCACACTTGTAGGTCGCTACGGCAACCGCATCTGCAAAGGCAAGTTCACACTCGAAGGCAAAGAGTATCAGTTGGCAGTAAACAATGGCCCCAACCATCTTCACGGAGGTCCCACAGGTTTCCACGCCCGCGTTTGGGATGCCGAGCAGATTGACGAGCAGACACTTAAACTACACTACGTATCGGCCGACATGGAAGAGGGTTTCCCCGGTAACCTTGACGTAACAGTAGTATATTCATTCAGCGATGACAACGAGCTGAAAATCGATTATAAGGCAACTACCGACAAGACAACAATCGTAAACCTCACAAGTCACGGTTTCTTCTCACTATCGGGTATTGCAAACCCCACAGCAACGGTAGACAATCTCATTTGCCATATTAATGCCGACTTCTTTGTTCCCGTTGACGAGACATCAATCCCCAACGGCAGCATAGCACCCGTAAAGGGCACTGCATTTGACTTTACCACTCCCACCGAGGTTGGTGCACGCATCGACGCCGACGAGGAGCAGATAAAGTTTGGTGTAGGCTACGACCACTGCTATGTACTGAACAAGAAAGAGGTAGGCGAGCTTAGCTATGCAGCAAAAATAACCGAGCCCGTAAGCGGTCGCACAATGGAGGTTTACACCACCGAGCCCGGTGTACAGGTTTACACATCAAACTGGCACAGCGGCTTTGCAGGCGCACACGGAGCCACATTCCCCAAGCGCAGCGCCATCTGTTTCGAGGCACAATGCTTCCCCGACAGCCCCAACCGCGCACACTTCCCCAGCGTTGTACTTAAACCCGGTGAGCAATATTCACAGGTTACCATTTATAAATTTGGTGTAGAGAAATAAGAATTTATAAACTATAAACTTCAAAAATTTTTAATCATTATGAGTCAACAAACAAAACAATGGGGAGCTATCATAGTTATGATTGCGCTCTTCGCAATGATTGCCTTTGTGACAAACCTTTGCTCACCTATGGCAAACATTATCAAAGCACAGGGTGATATTCCCGAAGTTCTTGCACAGATTGGTAACTACGGTAACTTCGTTGCTTACCTTCTTATGGGTATTCCCGCAGGTATGCTCATCGCAAAATTCGGTTACAAAAAGACTGCTCTTATCGGTCTTGCAGTAGGTATCACAGGTATCCTTATCCAGTGGTGCAGCGGTTTGCTCGATGCAAAAGAGAGCCTTGGCCTTGTATTCGGTGTTTACCTTCTTGGTGCATTCATCGCAGGTTTCTGTATGTGTATCCTCAACTGCGTTGTCAATCCTATGCTTAACATCCTTGGTGGTGGTGGTAACAGCGGTAACCAGCTCATCCAGCTTGGTGGTGTGTTCAACTCATCGGCAGCGGTAGCAGTATACATCATTATGGGTGCCCTCATTGGCGAAATCACCAAGGAGACAGCTATTTCTGATGCAACACCTGCTCTTATGATTGCTCTTGGCATTTTTGTTGTAGCATTTATCGTTATTCTGTTCACAAAGATTGAGGAGCCCGAGCAGGCACCCATTGACGTAAGTCTTATCAAGGGCGCTATGAGCTATCGTCATTTTGCTCTTGGTGCGCTTGCAATCTTCCTTTATATGGGTATCGAGGTAGGTGTTCCCACATACGTAAATATGTACCTTGTTAACACTCCCGAGCTTGGTATTTCGGCTGCAACAGCAGGTCTTATCGTTGCCGTATATTGGTTCATGATGCTTATCGGCCGTTTCGTTGGTGCAAGTATCGGTAACAAAGTATCAAGCCGAGCAATGATTACAACAGTATCTATTGCTACATTGGTATTGGTACTCTTCGGTATGTTTGCTCCCACAGACGTACTCGTAAGCTTCCCCGGTATCGATTGGGGTACACTTACACTCATCTGGGCCGATGTTCCTCTTGGCATCTTCTCATTCCTTTTGGTAGGTCTCTGCACATCAGTTATGTGGGGTGCTATCTTTAATATGGCTGTTGAGGGTCTTGGCAAATATACAGCTATTGCATCGGGTATCTTTATGACAATGGTATTTGGTTGCGCTGTAATGCTTGCTATCCAGGCACAGCTTGCACAGATGACCGACTACATCACAAGCTACTGGGTTGTAGTATTCTGTGCTGCTTACCTCTTGTTCTACGCTCTTATCGGTTCAAAACCCGCAAAGAAATAATTCTATCAGATTAAACAATATTTGTTAACACATAAAACATTACGACTATGGATATAGAATTTGTAAGAAGTCGCTTCATCAAACATTTCGATGGCACAACAGGTAGCATCTATGCTTCTCCCGGACGCATCAACCTCATTGGTGAGCACACCGATTATAACAACGGTTTCGTATTCCCCGGTGCTGTAAACAAAGGCATTATGGCCGAGATTAAGCCCAACGGAACAGACAAGGTTTGCGCTTACTCAATCGACGAGAAAGACTATGTAGAGTTTGGTCTCAACGAGGAGGATTGTCCCCGCGCTTCTTGGGCGAAGTACATCTTCGGTGTTTGCCGCGAGATGATTAAGCGTGGTGTACCCGTTAAGGGTTTCAACACTGCTTTTGCAGGTGATGTACCCCTCGGTGCAGGTATGTCTTCATCGGCAGCCCTCGAGAGCACATACGCTTACGCTTTGAACGACCTCTTCGGCGACAACAAGATCGACAAGTTCGAGCTTGCTAAGGTAGGTCAGGCAACCGAGCACAACTACGTTGGTGTAAACTGCGGTATCATGGACCAGTTTGCAAGCGTATTCGGTAAGTCAGGCAGCCTCATCCGTCTCGACTGCCGTTCACTCGAGTATCAGTATTTCCCCTTCAAACCCGTTGGTTACCGTCTGTTGCTCGTTAACACTTGCGTTAAGCACGAGCTCGCAGGTTCACCCTACAACGAGCGTCGTCTCTCTTGCGAGCACGTAGCCGAGGTTATCAAGAGCAAGCACCCCGAGGTTGAGTCATTGCGCGATGCAAACTTCGATATGCTCGAGGAGGTTAAAGCCGAGGTTAAGCCCGAGGATTACAACCGTGCCAAATATGTTATCGGTGAGGTACAGCGCGTACTCGACGTTTGTGCAGCACTTGAGGCAGGCGACTACGAGACAGTAGGTAAGAAGATGTACGAGACACACTTCGGCCTCAGCAAAGATTATCGGGTAAGCTGCGAGGAGCTCGACTTCTTGGTTGACGTTGCTATCGACTGCGGTGTTACAGGTTCACGTATGATGGGCGGCGGCTTCGGTGGCTGTACTATCAACCTCGTTAAAGAGGAGCTTTACGACATCTTCGTTGAGAAGGCTAAGGAGCGTTACAAAGAGCAGTATGGCAAGCTCCCCCTCATCTACGATGTAGTTATCGGCGACGGTTCACGTAAGATTTGCTAATTGAATATTATTTCTTTTCAATACCTCTAAGCACAGGCCTGTGCTTAGAGGTATTTCTTTATTATATAATACCTTAACAACAAACAATCGGGATACACTTTTTTATGGTGTATCCCGATTGTTTTAGAAGTTCGTAAATTTTAGCAACTTATACCCCCTTCATCGAAAGACTTATTCTTTTACGTTTAATATCAACCTCGACCACCCTTACCATTACCTGCTGTCCAAGTTTAACAACATCAGAAGGCGACGATACAAACCTATCGGCAAGCTGTGAAATATGCACAAGCCCATCCTGATGCACACCTATATTTACAAATGCGCCAAAAGCTGTGATATTTGAGACAAGTCCAGGAAGAATCATTCCCTCGCGCAAATCCTCTATCTCGTGCACATTAGGGTCGAAAGAGAAAGCCTTTGCCTGCTCACGCGGGTCGAGCCCACGTTTGTTCAGCGCCTCCATAATATCGGTAAGCGTAGGCATACCAACCTTATCGGTAACATAGTTTTTCAGTTGCACACCCTTGCGTACCTCGGCATCGGTAATAAATCGCTCCAATGTAACCCCCGCATCCTTAGCCATACACGCCACAATATCGTACGACTCGGGGTGTACGGCAGTGCTGTCGAGCAGTTCCTTTCCACCTACCACACGCAAGAATCCTGCCGCCTGCTCAAAAGCCTTATTGCCCAAACGAGGAACCTTAAGAAGCGCCTTACGTGTAGGGAAATCTCCATTCTCGGCACGATATTTAACAATATTCTCGGCAAGAGCGGGACCAAGACCCGATATATGTGTAAGAATCTGCTTTGTAGCAGTGTTCACATTCACACCCACCTTATTTACACAGCTCTCTACAACCACATTCAGTTTATCCTTCAGTTTCGCCTGGTCGACACTATGCTGATACTGCCCCACCCCGATAGAGCGCGGCTCTATTTTTACAAGCTCCGACAGCGGGTCAATGAGTCTGCGACCAATGGAGACAGCGCCGCGCACCGTTACATCCTCATTGGGAAACTCCTCGCGCGCCACCGCCGATGCCGAATAGACCGACGCGCCATCCTCGTTAACCGAAAAAATCTCGGGTGAGAGAGCAAGGCGACGCACAAACTCCTCGGTCTCGCGTCCCGCAGTACCGTTACCGATGGCAAAAGCCTCGATGCGGTAATCTTTCACAAGCGATTTTATCTTCTCGGCAGCCGCTTCGCGGTCGTTCTGTGGCGGATGCGGATATATCACAGTGTGATGTAACAGGTTACCCTGCGAGTCGAGTACCACCACCTTGCATCCCGTGCGGAATCCAGGGTCGATAGAGAGCACCCTCTTCTGTCCCAAAGGCGAAGACAATAACAATTGACGCAGATTCTCGGCAAAGACAGCAATAGCCTCATCATCGGCACGCTCTTTGGTGTTTCCCATCGTCTCATTCTCTATTGACGGAGCCAATAGACGCTTAAAGCCATCGGTAACAGCCATCTGCATATATTCGGCCGATGCCGAGCCACGCTTAATAAAGTGACGACCGAGCATTTCTACAGCCTCGTCATTATCTACCGT